>QHNR01000151.1 GCA_003218475.1 Verrucomicrobiota bacterium
CACGCTCCTTTACGGAGTTGAGAGCGGAGAAAGGACACGACCTTGCGTTGGAACCACCGGTTGCGCGCAATTATTTTTGTCCATCCGGTGAGGCCACGCGCGCGTGCGAGTGTCTCAAACAAGATTAACGACGAGTTAAACGCTTTCACGGGCCCATCGCGTAGCTCATCGTGAAATCTTTCGCGGAGCTTTGACGTGTGCCCGCAGCATTTCGCAAGCAAAGACGAAGGCGGGACCCACACGTCTGTTACGAGAGACCCGAGCATGCCGAGACGGTATAACGCCCGGGGAATGGCATAATGCTCCCGCGCCCCGAGCTGGCAACAGAGCCACTTCATTGCGTTAGCGCTATTCGTGCTTCTGATCGTCGGCTGTAGTGTGCGCTGTCCTCAGCGCATGATGCTGGCGGGTTGTTCGCGCTGCATTATCCGCTGGGGACAGCGGACCCTACAGCAGTTATAGTGAAAGGGCACAATTCCTCCGGCATCTCTATGGCAACGCGAGCCAGCGTTTATAACCTCTCCATGAAACAGGCCTGCGCTTTCGAACACAATACGCAATTCCACCCAGCGCCTGCCACCACCAGCTGGGTTCCCGAATGACCCACGGCCCCTTCGCCGCTGTAAACTCCGCGCAACGTAAGTGACAACAGCTTTCTCATTATCTTCAAACGGAACGCTCAAGATAACTGCAGGCCGCGCCTTCGCCGCAAGGCCGAGATCAATCAACCACACTTCGCCGCGCTTCATTCACCCAAGCATTGCTGGCCGGCAACATCTCCCTCTTCAGCATCGAGCTGCTGGAAGAGACTCTCCGAAGACTGGATCATCGTTCGATAATCGTCCAGCCACGCAGCAACCTCTAGTAGCTCGTCCGTGGGCAATTTCTCGATAGCGTGTTCGATTTCAGCGGGCGTATTCACCAAGCACAGAATAACCTCTTTGCACTCGCCGGCAAGCAACTGCCCCCGCGGAATGGAGCGTATTGTTCTCGCGCGCCGAGCTGGCAGCAAAGCCACTTCATTGCGTTAGCGCTATTCGTGCTTCTGATCGTCGGCTGTAGTGTGCGCTGTCCTCAGCGCATGCTGCTGGCGGGTTGTTCGCGCTGCATTATCCGCTGGGGACAGCGGACCCTACAGCAGTTATAGTGAAAGGGCACAATTCCTCCGGCACCTCTAAGGCAACGCGAGCCAGCGTTTATAACCTCTCCATGAAACAGGCCTGCGCTTTCGAACACAATACGCAATTCCACCCAGCGCCTGCCACCACCAGCTGGGTTCCCGAATGACCCACGACCAGCCGCGTTTGCAGGCATAACGAAACTGCGAGAAAACGCGCCAGGCAGCGATTCCGACTGCGAACGGGAAAGGACAGCGCATTACCGTGGTCCACAATTCGTTGCGCGCGTGACCATGATGAATGCGAATTTCATCGCGCGCCTGCCCAGAGTAGTGGTGACGAATGGTGATCATCGGAGAAAAGAGCACATCATAACCGGCCGCTACACATTGCAACGCGTAATCTGGTTCTTCATACATGTGGAAAAACCGCGACTCAAAGCCGGGTAGTTGAAGATAAGTCGATCGGCGCAGGACCGCGCCGGAGTTAGCAAACGAACGTGTCAACTGTTCTGCGCCAAAGTCTGTTTGCGCGAGTGTTTCCGGATACTCATCTGTGCGCTGTGGAAAATGCAGCACCGCCAGTTTGGGCCGCTGTTCAAACAACGGCACGATGCGCCCTATGCAATCTACCTGTTCCGGATAACTATCGTCATCCAAAGCCAGGACCAAATCACTTCGCGCCTCGCGCATCATTCGATCGCGCGAAGCAACCGAGCCGATCCCCGGCTGGTTTGCAATCAGCGTTATCTCGGGAAATTTGTCGGCTACCATGTCAACCGTTCCGTCGGTACATCCATCGGCTGTCACAAGCACCTCATTTGGAGCAGGCCGCAGCTGCATAACTACGTCGCACGTCCGCTGCAAATCGATAGCACGATCTCGCGTTGTGATAATCACGGACACAGTCATCAGTTTTGGTAGGGCGCGACCCATTTACCCGCCGTGCGCGGGCCGGGCGCGCCGACAGCCTGCGGACGGCCCGGCCCGATCATGGTCGCGCCAAAAACTCTTTGATGGCGAACGTGTCCTGGGACGTCTCAATCCACCAGTAGCCATTGGTCCGCAGCAATTCACGCGATGCCGATCGTTCACGTCGACCCAAATGAAGATTCTCGAAATTGATCATGGCGGGTTGGACATCAGCGTCGAAGAACCAATTCAGCACGTGATAATCCATACCTTCGGTATCAATTTGAAGAATGTGAACATGCTCGATATGATATGTCTGTAATAATGAAGCCACCGACATGGAAGGTACTACCACCTGGTGAACCTCTCTCGCCGTTACACCAAAGCGCCTATGATGCCCGGCAATCAGGCTCGCTTTAGGCGATTCTCGAGATGATGGGACGTAAAGAATCACCTCTCCATCACTTTCTGCAACCGCGGCATTCACCAGACTGATTCTAGGATTACCCTCGTAGTGAGCAACCAGAGCTTTGTACGGAATGGTTTGCGGTTCCACCAATACTGCAGACACGTTTTCGAGTCGAAGAATATCAGCGAGTGGATCAGCAACTTGTCCATCGAACGCTCCGATCTGCACAATTTGGATCAGCCCATGGTGCCGGGACCGAAGAAGAGAAAAACCGAGAAGTAAGAGGTTTCCGTGGATCTCGGGCCATCGGTATTCGCGCGTTATTCTATAGCCGCACTTCCGAAGCAAACGCCCAAGTGCGTACCTCAAGTGAATTGACATTCCCGTATTCTTAATTTGCGACTGATTATCTCGTGAAGCTTCGGCACCACTTTTAGGTCGTCAGTAACCGCCAAAATTCCGGATTCGAGCCATGCGTCGTTAATGGAGCGGAATTCCATTCGATCCTGATTCAAAGCAAAATCATTGCCAACCGCACATACGGCGCTTCCAGATGTCGCGGCAGCGCCGATTTCATCCAGTTCTCTTTGTCGTTTCGTGTATAAGCCCGAATTCGGCCTTCAGCTCCGGTGTGAGTTTCTGGTTTCGCCACGGCGAAAGTACGAAATCTTTGATCCGGCGCTTAAGTGTAAACTGGGAAGAGCCCGCATACATATGATTGACATGGCCTATTACATAAACGGCTTTCGGTTCATAAATTTTATCCACCTGAAGCCCTTCCGCATCCATCGCAGCTTCCACCATGTTGTGCGCCTGGTCACATATCCTTTTAGTATAGGTTTTGC
>QHNR01000152.1 GCA_003218475.1 Verrucomicrobiota bacterium
ACTCCGTAAAATGAATACGCGGCTTTCAATTTCGGATTAATGTGCGCGTAGTTGAACGCCCAACCGCCGCCCCAGCAAAACCCGCAAACGGCCAGCGTCCCGTTGGCTGCAGGAATTTTCGTGAGTGCGTAATCGGCCGCCGCATTCAGATCGCTTATCACCTGCTCCTTGGGCAGTGCGTGAGTGGCTTTGCCGGCGGCGTCGCCGTCTTCGTATTTTTGACCATTGAGCAGATCGGGCGCGATCGCGATAACGCCGTTCTCGGCAAGCTCGTCACACAAACTGCGAAGCCAATCCGTCAGGCCGAAGATCTCCTGAATCACCAAAACAACCGGCGTTTTGTTTTTCGATTCGGGATAAACCACGAATGCTTTGATCGTGCGATCGCCCGATTTGAGATCAATCCATTCGCCGTGACGCGGCGAACTGTTCAATCGGTCCTTGCCGAAATCCTTGTACTCCTGACCGGGCAGCGACTGCGCAACCAAAGCGCAAACACACGTGAAGATTAATCGTTTCATAGCAACCGAATGAATCCAGAGATTTCTCGACTTCGCTCGAAATGACAAATTAAACCATGGACTGCGTCGCCGGTGTGGCTTTCCCTTTACGCATCAGAGCATCGACGCTCCATCGTCCGGGCCCGTAAAACACCATAAAGAAAAACACCCAGCAATAAAATATGGCGAGCTCGCCTTTATTGGAAAACAGAGGTCCGGCGCTGGAGATCGGGAAGAACTTCGCCATCGACGTAGTAGCATTCCCCACGTGTATCATGAAATACGCGACGGCCATTTCGCCGCTGCAGATGAAAGCGCTGATGCGCGTAAACAGACCCAAGGCAATGAGAAATCCACCAAGGAGTTGGATCCAGCCGCCGGTCTGAGTGAACGCATTGTTCGAACCAGGCATGCCACCAAACATGCCGAGAACCAATTGCCCTCCGTGAGACGCAAACATTAGTCCAGCAATCAGCCGCATTATACAATAGACCGGATCGGTAAATCGATTAAGTGCATTCATGCGCTTGAACCTGAATGATTTCGGCTTCGCGTGTCAAGCTTGTAGCCGCTTCGTTGCGAGAAGCGCGTGCGCGTCCCGCAGGGACGCGCGACTACAGTTATGCAGCCTTTTTCGCAGGATGCGCTTTTCTCGTGCGAGATTTGCGTGTCGTTTTTCTCTTCCCGCCGGTCTCCTCCAGGCTCTTTTGCAAAACGGAAACCAGATCTATCACCTTGGTTGGCTTCGGAGCTTTCCTTGGCTTCTCTTCGATCTCCTTTCCGCCCGCCTCAACCTTTTCCTCGATCACTTCCATGAGCGCTTCGCGATAGTCATCCTTATACTTCTCAGGATTCCACTTCGAACTCATGCTATCGATGAGCGACTTGGCCATCTTCATTTCGCGTTTTCCAACTTCGACCTTCTTCGGAATATGCAGTTTGCTCGTGTCGGCCAGTTCGTCAGCAAAGTGCATTAGCTCCAACACAAGCGCGCCGTCTTCAGGTTTCACACCAGCAAGATACTCCCGCGTTTTGATCACGACCTTGGCGACGCCAACCTTCTTGCTGTCCTTGAGCGCGTCGCGCAGTAGCGAGTAAGCTTTATCACCGCCTTTTTGCGGCTCGAGGTAGTACGGCTTGTAAAAGAAAATGGGATCGATCTCATCCGGTTCCACGAAATCCTGGATATCCACAGTCTGGGTCGCCTCGACATCGACGCGTTGAAAATCCTTCTCTTTTAGCACGACGTATTTGCCTTTCTCGTACTCGTAGCCTTTAACGATCTGGTCCCAGGGAACTTCCTTGCCGTCTTTTTCGGCAACACGTTTGTAGTTGACTGGGCTTAAATCGCTTTCGCGCAGCAAACGAAACCTCAGTTCCTCCCGTCTGGTAGCTGGATAAAGGGCAATTGGGATGTTAACCAATCCGAAGCTGATACTGCCTTTCCAGATTGCACGCGCCATACAAAGGTATTTCGCGGCGCGGGCTCCTAGTGCGCGTCCAGTTGTTGTCATGTCGAGCCAAGTCGAGACATCTCTTGATGTCAATCCAACGGTGGCAGTGCAGAAGTAGTTAGAGATTCCTCGACTCCGCTGCGCTCCGCTCGGAATGACACCGAAGGGAACGGGGTAGCGACTCTCGACTCTTACGCAGCCAGCTCCAGGTCTCGCCGCGAGATGCCGCGCAGCTCAAAAAGGCGAATCAAAGTTTCTTCGATCAGGTTATTCGGACACGATGCCCCCGCAGTGATGCCGATGACGGCCGGCCCGTTTGGTAACCAGAAGTGCGAAACGACCTCGCGTTTCTCGTGCAAGTTGTAATGCTTAATCTCTGTGGCGGAGACGAGCCGAGAGGCGTTAAGCACGAAATACGTTGGCAGCTTTTCTTCACCCATCTCGGCAAGATGCGACGTGTTGGAGCTGTTGTAACCGCCTACGACTAACAGCAAATCCATTGGAACATTGAGCAGCTCGCGCAATGCGTCCTGCCGCTCCTGTGTTGCGCCGCAGATCGTGTCGAAGAAGCGAAAATTTTTCTCGGCAAGCTCAGGGCCGTCGCGATCGATAACTGCCTGTCGAACACGCCGCTGCACTTCCTCAGTCTCACCCCGAAGCATCGTGGTTTGATTTGCCACACCGACCGTTTGCAAATGCACGTCTGGGTCGAAGCCCGGCGAATAGGCTCCGTTGAACTTCTCCAGGAACGCATGTTTACCGCCGCCGTGCCGGATGTAATTACAGACGTAATCGGTATCTTCGAGCGTCAGTACCACAACGTAATGCCCGCTCCCGTCGCCGAGTGCGCGTGAGCTGGTCGCCTTGGTCTCTTCATGCTCTGCTTTGCCGTGAATGATGGATGTGACGGCTTCGCTCGCGTACTTGCGCACCCGTTTCCAGACGCTCATCACGTCGCCGCAAGTCGTATCGACAATCTGGCAGCCGCGGTCCTTGATCTGTTGTTGGATAGACAATTCCGTGCCGAAAGCGGGCACGATTACGACGTCTTCGGGTCCCAGATCAGAAATGTCGGCCTGCTTATTTTTGCCCGTGAGATTCTTAATCCCTAATGAGGCAATTTGATGGTTGACCTCCGGGTTATGAATAATTTCGCCGACGATAAAAAGTCGGCGATCTTTGAAAACTTTGCGCGCGGCATACGCGAGGTCGATCGCGCGCTCGACCCCATAACAAAAGCCAAACTGTTTCGCCAGGCGCACCGTAGTATCGCCGACAGAAATGATTCCACCCGCCTGGCGCACTTTCTCCACAATGTCACTGCGATAATGCGATTCGACCTGTTGCTGAACGGCGGCCATCACATCCGGCGTGCGGAGGTTTACCTTCTCGCGTGCGGTTGTGCCGCTGGAAATCAAATTCGTGCTCATAGCGTCGTTGTCATTCTGAGCGCCGCGAAGAATCTCGGATCATGCTGGGCAGCACCAAACAAACGATCAGAGATGTTTCGCTCCGCTCAACATGACATAGCGAAGCGCTAGCAGCAATTGCCACAATCAGTGGCTATTCGAGCAGCGGCCCGCTCGGTTTTTCAAAGGCTGCGTCTGTGATCATAAGGGAAGCTGGAGGATCAGGCGTTCTGGAATCATCCACCCGCTGCACTTTCGGTCCGATTGTATCATCCTCGGGCTGCGAAGTAGCGATATTCACGGGAGTCCCGATCCGCACCAACGCGTAAAATTTCGCTGCCGCTTCGCCTTTCAACCGGATGCAGCCGTGCGTATGAGGCACAGGATGGACAAAGCCCTGATGAAAACCATACGCAGGCGCGAACTCGCACCAGTAACCCATTGGGTAACCAACGTACCGGCCGCCCCCGCCCCCCGTCGAAGGAACAATGCGATCGCCTTGCACGCTGAATCCATACGACCCGGAACGCTTGTGCTCCTGTTTGGCATAGATATTGAAATTGCCTCTTGGTGTGGGCTTCGTGGGCAGGCCAACCGAAATGGCCGCCGACATCAAGCAGCGGTCGCCTTCCATCACATAGACATTCTCCTTGGAAAGCGAGACTTTTACGCGCACGGCCGAAGGATCATGTGGCTTATACGCGGTGACGTGGTACGGACCGCCCGCGCTCACCCGTCCTCCCGTTGCACAACCAGTCAGCAGCAGCACCGAGCTAGCGGCACACAGCAAAATCAGTCGGTAAATATGTCGCATACGTGGATACTGGATAAGGTTGGATGGCTTTTGTCAACCGTGCGTATCCATGGGTGGGAGGCAGGATTAGACAGCCGTTCGCCGCTGCGAACGCCTCTATAACCGTGCGGGGCGAAGTCAGCGGCCCGGTCAGAGCATCATGCGGTGAAGATTATCAGAAAGGCGACTTCGATTGCGAGAGCTTCGTGAACATTGCGACCCAGATGGTCACGCAATTCTTCCAAAGAACGGATGCGTTTTAAAATTTCGGCGGAGCCGAACGGGGTTGCGAGCGCGGCGGTTTCTTCTCTTGCCCGAGGCAGATTACGCTGCGCCACGCCTTTGCTCGCCCGAAGAACATCAGTCCACCACGCGAATAATGTCTCAATCAAATCGGCGCGTCGTTGCAAGTAAAGACTTTCTGTTAGCGCCTTGTAGTATTCCTCGCGTTCTTCCAGCCACGCGCCATCAGTGGCATCCTTGTAGCGCGCTTGTTCCTGCTTCAAAGCTTCGTCGGTTTTGCGCTTTACGTCCTCCCGCAGTGCGCGCAGCAGACGCTGGAATTCCTGAGCAAGGCCGTAGGCAAATTGAACGCTCCAGCTTCGTTCACCCGAAGCGTGCTGCAGTAATTTCACGAGCTTCTCTTGTTCGTGCTTTGATTGCTCTTGGCCGTCTGGCGCGAGTGGAATCGTGATACAACGCGAAACAATCGTGTCCGGCAGCGCCTCCGGCAACGCACTCAGCAGAAGGAGCAAAGAGTCGTTCGGCGGTTCCTCGAGCGTCTTGAGGAAAGCATTTGCCGCCGCGGATTGGAGGCGGTCGGCATCAGGGATAATCGCAACTTTGCGGCGGCTGTTTACAGCGCGCATTTGCAGTGCATGCTCGAGCTCGCGGATTTGTTCGATGACAATCCGCCGCGATTTCGACTCCGGCCGGGCAATGGAAATTTCGCGGGCTTTGGCTGAGAAAACATCGGTGACTGGTGTGCCGTTAACAAGGCTGGCCAAGTGCGCCGCCAGGGTTTCCTTGCCGCTACCCGGCGGTCCTGTGATCAAATAAGCGTGCGCAAGGCGATTCTGTTCGTGGGCGCGGCGCAAGTACTCAAATGCTGTCGTGCGCGAGAAAGCCATGTCGTTCCAGAGATCAGACGTCAGCAGTCAGCTTTGGAAAACGCGAGCAAAGCATTGTCCAGATCTCGTTCTCGATCTCGTCCGCGTTGCGCGAGCCGTCGATCAACACGATGCGATTTGGTTCGCGCGCTGCCAGGTCGCGATATCCTCGCCGAACGCGCTCATAAAACTCAGCAGGCTCTTGTTCCATTCGATCCGCTCTGCGCGGGCTCTTCTGCATTCGCGATTCCGCCGTCGCGGCGTCGACATCGAGGACGAAAGTAATATCCGGAACGCAATCGGCGACCACAAATGCATTCAAGCGCTCGACTATTTCGCGATCCAAGCGTCGCGCCGCAGCTTGATAAACAGTTGTGGAATCGAAGAAACGATCTGTGATCACGCAAAACCCTCGCTCGAGGGCCGGCTTGATTGTCTCGCGCACGAGCTGGCTCCGGCTCGCCTCGAATAAGAGCAATTCAGTTTCTGGCCTCATGCTAGAGTTATGGGGCGCAAACTGAAGCAGTTCGCGAATTGTTTCGCCTATCGGTGTCCCCCCTGGCTCGCGCGTAATAAGAAACGGAATCTGCAATTTCTTGAGCCGCGTCGCGAGCCTCTGTACCTGCGTTGATTTTCCGCACCCTTCCGATCCTTCAAACGTGACAAATGGCAGCCGCGGCATGATTCCGATTGTGAAATAAAGCAGATGAAATGTCGAACGCGATGGCTGTAGCGTCCGGTGTCTTCAGCGGAGCATGTCGGCTCCATGCCATGTCAAATGCGCTGAGGACAGCGCACACTACAATGCTGAGTGAAAGTTGCTTGGCTCAATGTCGCCGAGTTAGCTTCCCGCATGAAAAGTTTCTGGCTGGTGAAACAGGAACCGTCTTCGTATTCATGGCGGGACTTCGTCGAAGAAGGCAAAACAAGCTGGACCGGGGTGCGCAATTACACTGCGCGAAATAATCTGCGCAAAATGTGCAAGGGTGATGAAGTGTTCTTCTATCACAGCGGTGAGGAGAAAGCAGTAGTAGGGATCGCGAAGGTGACCCGGATCGCCTATCAAGATCCGACCGCAAAGGAAGGCGATTGGGCAACGGTCGATATTGCACCGGTCAAACCACTGCGACGGTCGGTAACGCTACGCGAGATCAAAGGCAATTCGCGGCTCAAGGGAATTCCGTTAGTTCGCCAATCACGTTTGTCCGTCATGCCGCTGACCGAATCAGACTTTTGCGAAATCCTGAAAATGAGTACGCAATAGCGCTGTAGCGTGTGCTGTCTCAGCGCATCGGTCGCTGAAATAATCGCGGCCCTGGAACCTCCGCTGCGGACAGCGGACGCTACAGCAACCCGACGGCTGGGAAGCCGTCGTTCCTTGCACCTTTTGCCTTGTTCAAAGCTGCTTGGGAGCCGAAAATTCCCGAATGAGTACGATTGCCGCAACGGAGTTCCTTCCACTCGTTACAACGGCCGCCTCGGCGAGGAATTTTATGGTCGTCTCTTTGCACGACGTCGCTCCTTCAACCCGGCAAATCGCAAACACGATTATTTCAGAGCTGGCCAATCGCGGTGTGCGCGTCTCTTCTCTTCTTGTCGTGCCGGATTATCATCGTCAGGGGCTGTTCACAAAAGACCAACAATTTGTATCGTGGCTCCGAGGTCTGGAAGCGGATGGTCACGAAATTGTCATCCACGGTTATTTTCACGAACGCCCTCGCCGTGCAAAAGAAAGTTTGCGCGACAAATTCCTGACACGGTTCTACACCCAAAACGAGGGCGAGTTCTACAACCTGGTCTATGACGAAGCTCTGCGTCGCATTGTGGCCGCAAGAGATGAGTTGCGCGCGCATGGGCTCAAGCCGCGAGGCTTTGTTGCGCCTGCCTGGTTGCTTGGCGAAGAAGCCGAGCGCGCTGCGCGCGACGCAGAGATGGAATACACGACACGCTTGCGCACCGTCTGCGACCTCCGTTCGGGAAACGTGTTTCCGGCAAGAACGTTAGTTTACACCGTTCGGAACAGTTGGCGCCGGGGCGTCAGCCGCGCATGGAACGCAACCCTCTTCCGATTTTTGAAGGGCACTTCGCTCTTGCGCGTAAGCATTCATCCGTCTGATTATTCGCATCCCGCGATTTGGAGACAAATTACTGAGTTGATTGAGGAGTCGGTCGATTTACGCACGGCGACGACCTATCAGGAATGGATCGCCGAACAAAGATTGAGACGCGGCATCTAAATGTGAGCAGGTGCGACCTACATATTCACTCGCGCTACAGTGCGCGCTCGGAAGAATGGCTCTTCCGCCGTTTCGATTTTCCTGACAGTTATTCAGATCCCAAAGAACTGCATGGCCAATTGCTCAAGCGCGGCATGGATTACGCGACGATTACCGACCACGATACGATCGAGGGCTGTCTGCAAATTGCGCATTTGCCTCGCATCTTTCTCAGTGAGCAGGTCACGACGTATTTCCCCCACGATTCGTGCAAGCTGCACATTCTTGTTTGGGGAATCTCGGAGCAGCAACATCGCGACATCGAAGCTATCCGCGATAACATCTTCGACCTGCAGCGCTACCTGCAAATCACGCAAATCACGCACGCAGTTGCGCACCCTCTTTACAGCGTGAACGGAAAACTGGAAGGACGTCATCTCGAGCAGCTCATCCTCTTGTTCAAGCATTTCGAGGGTATCAATGGGCTGCGTGATGCGCTCCTTAGCGATCTGGCACAGACTCTTTTCGGGCAATTGACGCCGGAAAAGATCGACGCGCTTGCGAATCGGCACAATCTTGCGCCTACACACGCGGAACCGTGGAAGAAGATTTTCGTTGGCGGCTCCGATGATCACGGCGGCCAGTTCGCCGCGTCGGCCTTCACGGAAACGCCTTCTGCGGATTCCGCCGACAAATTTCTCGAATTTGTTCGCAACGGCGACTGCAGCGCGCAAGGCCACGGCGGCACTCCGTTAATCCTATCGCACGGCTTTTATAACACGGTCGCCTGTTTTGTTCAGGACCGTTTCCACGAAAAACTCGGGCCCGGCGCGCCGTTGGTGGAGAAAATGTTTTCGCGTTTCATGGAAGGCAGGGCTCCGACTGAGTTCAGCGTCAGGGAGAAAATGGAGTTCGTCACGCAAGGCGTGATGTCCGGAAAAATTTTCGAACTCGTGAAACCTGCAAATGTTTCGCTCTGGAAAGAGCTTTCAGGATATTTCGCGCGACCAGAGGTAAAGGCAAAACTTGCGGCGCAATTGGACAAGGTCAGCGAGCCAGAGCGCCGCACATTTCTCATGGCAAACATGGTCGCCGAGCAGCTCACGTTCCGGTTTTTTCAAAAATTTGTTCAGCAACTCAGCAGTGGAAACATGCTCGAGAGCCTGCAAGCTCTCAGCGCGATTGCGCCAATCCTGGTGATCCTTACGCCGTACATCTACGGTTTTCACAGTCAGGCGCCCTCTCGAAAATGGTTGCGCACAATTTTCAAGGAACTGACCGGCACAGTTCCGATCGCTTTGCAAAATCGCAAACGCGCCTGGTTCACGGACACCTTGGACGACGTTAACGGTGTCGCGACGACAATTCGCAGAATGGTCGCGGCCGGCGCGAATGCGGGCAAGGATTTGACTGTCGTTGTTTCTCGAAACGAACTGGGCATCGACAACATCCCCATCAAGAACTTCCCGCCCATCGGCGAATTTGAATTGCCCGAATACGAACTGCAAAAATTGAGTTTCCCGCCAATTCTCCAGATGCTGGATTACATACAGCGAGAGAAATTTACCGAGATAATTATCAGCACACCGGGACCTGTCGGACTCACTGGGCTACTTGCCGCGAAGATGCTCAACCTGCAAACGAGCGGCATTTATCACACCGATTTCCCCCAATACATCCGGATTCTTACCGAGGACAGCTTCCTTGAAAGTGTGGCATGGCGTTACATGCATTGGTTCTATGGCCAGCTCGACACCGTTTATGTCAACTCAGAGGAGTATCGGCAAAGCTGGATCAAGCACGGGCTTAATCCCGAAAGACTGAAAATTCTACCGCGTGGCCTCGATACTGAGCGGTTTCACCCTGCTCGACGTGAACCCGCTTTCTTCGAGAAATTCGGCGCCTGCAACCGCGAGGTTCGCCTCCTCTATGTAGGCCGCATTTCACGGGAGAAAGATCTCGACCTTCTGGCGGCCGCTTATCGTCTTCTGCGCGACGAGGGGTTGC
This sequence comes from Verrucomicrobiota bacterium, assembly GCA_003218475.1. Taxonomy (GTDB): domain Bacteria; phylum Verrucomicrobiota; class Verrucomicrobiia; order Chthoniobacterales; family UBA10450; genus Udaeobacter. Next base: position 9,489 of record QHNR01000152.1, read on the forward strand.
CGGTCCAACTTTTTGTGGTCGGTCATGGTCCTTATTCCGATGCGTTCGCAAAATCTTTGCCAGAAGCATTTTTCACCGGCTATCTCAGGGGCAACGAATTGGCCACTGCGTATGCATCGGCAGACGTTTTCGTTTTTCCCAGCACAACCGATACGTTCGGTAACGTCATCCTAGAAGCGCAGGCGTGCGGCCTGCCAGTAGTCGTTTCGGATTCGGGCGGACCGAAGGAGTTAGTGGAGAATAACTCCAACGGTCTGATCACCAAATCACACGACGTGGAAGATTTCGCGCGCGCGATTCGAGCATTGGTAACCAATCCCGCGCTGCGGGAGCGCATGGGCAAATCCGCTCGAAATAGCGTCATCGACCGGAGCTGGCCAAGAGCCTTCGGCAAATTCTGGGCTACGACAGATACTTAGGAGACGCTCCCACTCACTCGCGTCGAAGACACAAATCCCCCTCGGCTGAAGCCAACTTGCCTCTCCCGCTCTAGCGCTTTCGCACTTCCCCTCGGGCCCCCGCGGGCCCTTTGGCGAAGGAGGCCCTTCAACGCGGTCTCTCTCTACTTGCCGCCGTGGCCACGACCACCGTGGCCCATCGAACCCATGCCATGAGATCCGCGGAAGCTGCCAAAGTGGCTCATCGAACCCATGCGATGAGATCCGCTGACGCCGGATCTAAAGCTCGAGCCGTGAGCAACACCTCGTGTAGCCGTCATCTTAGAAGTGTGGCCTCTGCCAATGTTCGTGGCGCTCTTACCATGGACCGTTTCGGCACTCTTGCCGTGAACCGTGCTCGTGTTCGTCGCAGGCATCGTCGCCTGGTTCGATCGATGCGCACCACTCACCACTTTTCCGAGGTTCAACCCGTAATCGTGTGCAATTTGCCCCCAGCCTTCGTGGCCCTGGAACTTGCCTACGATGGTGTCGAAGCTCTGCCCTGACGCGTTAGCCAGCAGATGCGCTTTCTCCAGTCCACCCCACCCAAGCCCGGTTGAGGCCCTTTCTGCCTGCAGCGTCTCGATGGGAACTCCGGTTTCCGCCGAAATTCTATCCAGATTCGCTGCGCGAGAAGCAACAGTGCCAAACACCAGAACTAATGCCGCTATGATTATCCTTAACCCTTTCATACCTGAATAAACTCCTCCTATGAGTACACGTTTCGGTTTTGGCGCAGCCGATGGTTCCCTGGTTTAGCTAAAAAATCATGGCTAGTGCTGTAGTGGCAGGCGTGCCGCCTGCACAAAATCGATACCCTGCAGCTGTTGTAGCCGGTATCGGTGATGCCGGATCGCCGGGATCCTCGATCCCGGCTAGCGGTTCCACGGCAGCGCATCCAGATCGACATTGCCGCCGGTGAGGATAATCCCTACGCGCTTTCCACGGACGTCGATTATGTGGTCGAAGATTGACGCATACGGAACAGCGGCCGATGGCTCGATGATGATCTTCATTGTCTCCCAAATCGCGCGCATCGCCAAAGCGATCGCTTCCTCGCTCACGGTGACAATGTCATCCACGTAACGCTGGATGATCTCAAAATTTGGCTCGCCGACATTTGTTCGCAATCCATCGGCGATCGTAAATTTCTTTTCGGTCACGAGCCGCCGCCCTGCACGAAACGACTGCGCCGCATCGTCAGCATTCGCCGGTTCAACTGCGATGACTTTGATGTTCGGCTGCATCGATTTCGCCGCGACCGCCGTGCCGGAGAGCAAACCACCACCGCCGACTGGGCACATCACAAGGTCGAGATCAGGAACATCCTCGAGTAATTCCAACGCAGCTGTCCCCTGCCCCGCTATCACATCTTCGTTTTCAAATGAGTGAATCAGCGTCGCGCCCGTTTTCTTAATCACTTCTGTGCATTTCGCTTCGCGTGCCTCTTCTGTTGGTTCGCAAAAGACGATCTGCGCGCCATAGCTTTCAATCGCGCGGATCTTCACCGTTGCTGAGCTCGAAGGCATAACGATGTGCGCCGGAATGCCCCGGAGTTTTGCTGCGCGTGCCACTGCTGCACCATGATTACCAGACGAATGGGTCGCCACACCGCGCTGCGCCGTCGCATCGTCCAGCGCAAAGATTGCATTGGTGGCGCCACGAGCCTTGAATGCGCCGACCTTCTGAAAATTTTCGCATTTGAAAAACAACCGCACGCTGCTCGCGTCGTTCAATCGTTCGCTTGTCAACACCGGCGTGCGATGAATGTATGGGCGAATCCGCTCATGCCCCGCGCGGATCGCCGCTAGATCGAGGGGTTTGCCTATTTCGACCATCCGAAAAAGGCGTCGATAACTCCAAATGTGTCAATGAATCCGTGAGCTAATATGCAGGCCCAAAGGTTTCGACCCGCCAGCATGTAAGCTGTTCCTAAAATTAGTCCTGCGACTCCGGAATCGATAACGCCTGACGCACCTTTGTAATAATGCCCGTAGCCAAACAAGACCGAAACCAACACGATCCCAATCCAATAGGCCGTCGCTGATCGTTTTCCGATATCGGCTGCGCGCGTGAGAAGATATCCCCGGTACGCGATCTCTTCGCCGAATGCGGCAAATGTCCAGACAAGTAGCAAAGCAAGCAGGGCAATCTTCACATTTCCGGTAATCTCATTTGCCAATGCCGGCGCCACCGGCTTGGGCCAGAAGAAGCCCGTAACAGGTTCGATCACGAATTGTGCCAGAAGGATCCGCGAGGCGGCAGCTGCCAGAGCAATCAAAATGATGCGCTGCTATGATGCCGGTCGCTTGAATCCCATCGCCGACCAGCTGCCATCGCGTAACCTGATTGACACCAATCCAATTACACAAAGGACAATGACTTCGTTCGGCACGATGTGAAAGACGTTGTGCCCAATCACTAGGAAGACGCCGAACAAGAGTTCCGCTGCGCTGAGCACACGCGAAGCAAAAGGATTAGCGGAAGGAAATGGAATCTCAGTCGACAGGAGGATGGAAGGCAATTCAGTTTTCATTTTTCCTGTCGGATGCGCCACGCGTCTCGATCGGATTCATACGCTGCCAGAGCTTTTCCCTCATTCGGCAGTTGGACTGCGGAAATGTTCGGGGCGGGGGCCAAGGCCGATAAAACGTGCGGGCAATTGTCGGAGAATCGGGAACCATTTCAGTAGGCGTACCACGAACGGTAAGGAATTCTTGCGATCCGAAGTTTGGCCAGTGACGACGCGCCGATGAATAAAGACCTGCATTCCCTGAATGAGCCGGGTCGGCCATTCGCGGCGCGCCTGCACTTTGCTCAAATCGTCCACAGAAACCGGACCGGTTCGCAATTTTCCGGCCAGCAAATTGGCAGTCGCGACGGCATCCTGAATCGCGAGATTGATTCCTACACCGCCAGCGGGTGACATCGCGTGCGCAGAATCCCCGATACAAAGCAGTCCTTCCCGGCACCAATCGCGCAGACGATTAATTTGCACGGTAAGCAATTTGATCTTTGTCCACTCATCCAACTCTGCTACTCGGTCTCGTAGAAATCCGGCAAAGCTGACGATGTCCTTGTGAAATTGCGCCAGTCCGCGCGCTTGGATCTCGCCGAAGCCGCCTTTCGGGATGACGAAGCCGCCTTGCCAGTAATCGCCGCGATCAAGCAAGACGAGGAGCTTGCCGTGTTGAAAAAAACCGAACGATTGTTCCGGATCGTCTTGTTTCTTGGAGATGCGCATCCAGAGCACGTCGATCGGTACGCCAAACTCGCGACGTTCAAAACCAGCCCGCGCTTGAACGATCGAATGCCGTCCATCCGCACCAATGACGAGGTCTGCATGCACATCCAACTCGCCACGTGGCGTTTTCGCGCGCACACCTGTCACCCGGCCGTTGTCGATGAGCAGATCGACGACTTCGGTTTCCATGTGCAGTTGGAAGTTTGGAAAACGTCTGGCATGACTGGAGAGGAAATTGAGAAAATCCCACTGCGGCATGAAAGCGATGAATTTGCAGCGCGTGGGTAGCTTCGTGAAATCGGCGATTGGCACCACCTGCCCATTCACTACGGCACGTAACTCCCGCACTACTTGGTGCGGCTGTTTCAGGAATTCATCGAGCAAGCCGAGCTCGTGCATTAATTCCAGTGTCGACGGATGGATCGTGTCGCCGCGGAAATCGCGAAAAAAATCGGCGTGCTTCTCTAACACCGCGACGGGCACGCCGGCCCGCGCGAGCAGATAGCCGGCCATGATGCCTGCTGGTCCACCGCCTACGATCACACAGCGCGTTTGCAGTTTTTCAGCCATGCGTTTTCAATCGAATACCACCCAAATTAGAATGAAAGCAAACATCCGGGAGAATGCACAAGATCGCGCTGCATTTACCTACAACGCGGCGGCAGATTTCTACGATGCATCGCCACTCAGCTTCTGGGACTATTTCGGACGTCGGACGATCGAACTGGCTTCACTCCAGATTGGTTCGCGAGTGCTCGATGTTTGTTGCGGGACCGGAGCGTCCGCGCTTCCAGCCGCAGAGGCAGTGGGACGGACGGAAGCCGTCATAGGAGTTGATCTCTCCAAGGCGCTTTTGGAATCGGCGCGGACAAAAGCAGTTCAACGGCATCTTGGCAACATCGACTTCGAAGTCGGCGATATGCTCTCGATGAGGTTTCCAGTCGCAAGTTTTGATGCCGTCGTGTGCGTGTTCGGAATTTTCTTTGTGCCTGATATGGCAATGGCTGTGAGCGAACTCTGGAGTTACATCCGATCAGGCGGCAAACTGGCTGTGACCACGTGGGGACGGAATCTGTTCGAGCCGGCGAATGACGCATTCTGGTGCTCGATCAAGGATGTACGGCCTGAACTGTACAAGGGCTTCAACCCATGGGATCGAATCGACAATCAAGCAAGCCTGAGAAAGATTCTCGACGAAGCTGGCGTTGCATCCCCAAAAATCATCGCTGAAAATCGCCTCCACCCTATTAAGTCGACTGAGGATTGGTGGACAATTGTTTTAGGCTCCGGCTACCGCGGAACAATCGAACAGCTGAACCTGGCCGAGCGACAAAAGGTCAAAGAAGCTAACCTGGCTTTTATTCGCGATGAAAAGATTTCAGCCGTTGAGACAAATGTCCTCTACGCACTCGCGACCAAACCTCAAACTGCGAACTTCAAATGAAAACTGATCAGCCGCTTTTCCTCAACGAAGCACAAGTTCGAGAGCATCTGCGGATGACCGAGTTGATTCCGGCGATGGAGAAAGCGCTGATCGATTTCTCTGCCGGCAGAGTGACTCAGCCGGTGCGCTCGATCATATCGGTTGATGTCGCCGCGGCGACCGGATTCCTGGGTTTGATGCCGGCGCTCACGCCGGATGGGCTCGGATTGAAAGCAGTAACGTTCTACCCGTCAAACGCGGAGCGGGGAATCCCGACACACATGGCCACGATTTTCCTTGTCGATCCGCAGACTGGAACGCCGCTGGCAATAATGGATGGACGGCTGATCACCGAGATGAGGACGGCAGCTGTCTCGGCAGCCGCGACGAAATTCCTCGCTCAACCAGATGCGAAGATCCTCGCAATTCTTGGCAGTGGCGTGCAGGCGCGCAGTCACGTCGAGGCACTGCAACTTGTTAGGTCATTGCAGGAGATTCGCGTCTGGAGTCCTACGCGCCAGCACGCAGAACAATTCGCGAAAGAAAAAGGCGCGAAAGCAACTTCTGCGGAAGAAGCAGTGCGTGAGGCAGACGTAATTGTAGTTGCGACGAGTTCGAAGACACCCGTTTTGAAAGGTGCCTGGCTAAAACCGGGTAGCCACGTGAACGCAATTGGCGCGTGTCGCCCGGACTGGCGCGAACTCGACGATGAAGCAATGAGTAACGTCGTGTTCGTCGACTCGCGCGACGGCGCGCTGAAAGAATCCGGCGACGTGATTCTTTCCGGCGCAAAAATTCATGCAGAACTCGGCGAAGCGCTCGGGGGTAAAGTTCCATCGCGGACAAACGAAACCACGATTTTCAAATCGCTTGGCATGGCCGCGGAAGATATTGCCGCGGCAAAGCTTGTGTATCGAAAGCTTATTTCGGAGCTAGGCTCGTCAATTGGTTAGAAACTAATTGCCAGCCCGCGGGGCCTTTTACCCAAACGTGTGTGCTTCGGTGCTGGCCACTCGCGGGTTGACCGCCGTACTGTCCCTTGATCGTCACGCGACTCGTCGCCACGGCGCTGTTTTGATAAACGCGGACCGTAATATCTTCTTCTTCCTTGATTGAATCCAGCGTGGTCGCGCCAGACTTGACGTTTTCGAGGCGTTGCGCCTTCGTCAGTATCTCTCCCGCTGCGTTCACAAAGACGTAATCGTCAGCCCAGATTCGCTCCAATACAGTAATATCCCGCTGTAGCAAAGCTGTTCGATACTTTTCGATCGCCTGCCTGACCTCTTGCTCGCTCTTGTTATCTTGTGACTCTTGCTGGGTTGGTGACTGTCCGAATGCAAATGACAGCAGGGCCATGGTGGTCGCGAAATGCGGAATGCAACGCTTCATGGATGAACCCCTTGGCAGTTTCATAACGACATGAAACATGCGACGCAAGTCTGATTCCGCCCGATTTCATAGAGTGCTTGCAAAGCAAATCCATATCGGAACAGTTGGCACCAATGTCAGCTGATGTTGAAGAACTAAACTCGAGGATCGAGCGTGCTGTTGTTCGCGGGCAATTGCTGAAGTCGACGGCAAAAAACATCCGAACCCTTTTGGCCGAAGCAACCCCGGATCTGTATCTCAGATCCGTCAATCAGTTGGCCGATGGCTGTGAATGGTCAGAGTTAAACGATCGCTTCTACAAGACGCTTGCGTTTGGGACGGGCGGTCTTCGTGGCCGCACGATTGGGAAGATCGTTACGGTTGCGGAGCGCGGGAATGCGGGCGAGCACGAGCGCCCCGAATTTCCCTGCGTCGGCACGAACGCGATGAATTTCTTTAACATCAATCGCGCAACACGCGGACTTGTCGCTTATCTGAAAGATTCGAACCGGCGGCAGCAAATATCGGCGAAGCCGAAGCTCGTAATCGCGCATGATCCGCGCTTTTTCTCGAAAGAGTTCGCCGAAGTTGCAGCGAAAGTCGCGGCTGAAAATGGCTGCGACGCATGCGTGTTCGAGGGACCGCGGTCCGTGCCAGAACTTTCCTTTGCTGTTCGTTATCTCAAGGCAAATGCCGGCATCGTGATCACAGCAAGTCACAATCCACCGTACGACAATGGCTACAAAGTTTACTTCAGCGACGGGGCCCAAGTGATCGAGCCGCATGCCAGCGGGATCATTGCCAAAGTGAACGCAATCACGACCGAATCGTTCACACCGCTTCCAAAAGATCGACAGGGAAAAGTGACCACGATCGGGAAAGACATCGATCAAGCTTACATGCGGCGGCTCGAAACGTTGATTCTCGATCCGCAGATGATTCGCGAAGCGAAATCGCTGCGGATCATTTACACACCGCTCCACGGAACCGGCAGCGTAATCATCAAACCGATGCTCACACGGTTGGGTTTCGATTTCCAAGTAGTGCCGGAGCAGGACCGTTTCGATGGCCGATTTCCGACCGTGAAGTCGCCGAACCCGGAAAACGCGGAGGCGTTAACCATGGCAATCAATCTTGCTCAAAAGCAAGATGCCGATCTGGTCGTTGCGACCGATCCGGACTGCGATCGCATGGGAGCCGCGGTTCGCAGCAAGGACGGCAAAATGAAATTGCTGACCGGAAATCAGATCGGTTCGCTTCTTGCCTGGTATCGAATCAAGACGCTATTCGACACGGGCGTTCTCAATGAGCAAAACGCCGCACGCGCCGTTATCATCAAAACCTTTGTCACAACCGACCTGCAAAAGGCGATCGCCGATTATTACGGCTTGCGCTGTGTCGAGACGCTAACCGGCTTCAAATACATCGGAGCGAAGCTGGGCAAGTACGAGCACACAATCCCGGAACAGTTGCGACAGAATTATGTCGATCTCGCCGAACAACAAACGCGACGGCTTCGGCTCGCGCATTCTTCATTTTACGTCTTCGGTGGTGAAGAGAGTTATGGTTACAGTGGCGCAGATTTCGTTCGCGACAAGGATGGCAACGGCGCCGTAATCATGTTTTGCGAAGTAGCCGCCTATGCGAAATCACGCAGGCAAACAGTCGATGAATTGCTCGACCAGGTCTTTGCGACATTCGGCTATTTTGCGGAGAAAAACGCTTCGCTTGTCTTCGAAGGCGCGGAAGGCGCAAACAAAATAGCGCGCCTCGCCGAGTCGTACAGCACCCACCCATTCTTTGAAGTGCTTGGGTCGGTAGTAACTAGCATCAAGAATTTTGAGACCCAAACGATCCGGGATATCGAGGGCGACGAGATTCCCAAAGAGAAGATGTCGATTTTTGAATTGGAAGACCGGACGCGCATCGCGGTGCGGCCGTCCGGAACAGAGCCCAAGATCAAGTATTACCTTTTCGCGCAGCGCCGACCGGAGAATGGAAAATTCGATTCTGGGGAACTCGCTCGAGTTAAGGCGCAAGTCGGCGAAGAACTCGATCGTCTCTGGGATTGCTTGCAAAAAGACGCCGAGTCACGGCTAGGCCAAAGGAACGAGCGGTGATTGTGGTAGTCTTCCACAGCGCATCCTAAATAATCTGAAGCTCCAGATTCCAAGGCCCAATATTCAAAGACGCTATTGTCATCCTGAGCGAAGCGAAGGACCTCTGGTATCTCTTTCCAACTCCCAGACAATAATCAGAGATGTTTCGCTCCGCTCAACATGACAGTATGGGGACTGTCACGTGGTTTTGGGCGCTTGAAGTTTCTCTGGAGCTTGAATGCTGGAGCTTGAAGTTTGCGACCTAAGTTGCACGACGTCTGATGAGAAAATTAGCGGTAGCATGGCCGTGGCTGGCAGCAATCTGTAGCGGGCTGCTCTACACGAGCTGTTTTGCGCCGTTTAATCTTACCTGGCTCTGTTGGATCGCGCTTGCGCCGCTCATCACCGCGATTTGGTTTTCCGGGAGAGAGTCGCGGCATCCCTGGCTTCGGAATCTTGCACTTGGCTACGTCACTGGCCTGACGTTTTTTTGGACGGCGCTCTCCTGGCTCACAACTGTCTCCGTCCTCGGCTGGTTTGTTCTCCAATTTTACATGGCGATTTACGTCGCGCTTTGGGCATGGTTTTGCGGTTTGCTCCGACCACGAGAAGCCAGAAGGCAATTAAGCGCGAGCAAATGGGATCAGATGCTCGCCGAGGCTCGGAGCACAGCAGCGCTGCCGCGATCGCCATGGACAAAATCAACCAATAACCTGCTGCTCGCGTTTCTCCTCGCTGCTGCGTGGGCGACGCAGGAGTGGCTGCGGGGCTGGGTTTTCTCAGGCTGGGGCTGGAACGGGCTTGGCGTAGCGCTGCATGACACCTGGCCGCTTATTCAAATCGCAGAGTTCACCGGCGTCGCCGGGTTATCGTTCATGGTCGCGTTTGCGAATGTGATCTTAGTTACCACAGCGTACCGATTGGTTCTTGAGGCGCGCACACATACGACGCGACCGCATTTTGACCTGACACTCACAATGGCGGCCATTGTGGGAGTCCTGACGTTCGGGCTTCGCGCGAGTCAGGTTTCCGCGCCCACAAAACCGCTCCGCGTCGCCGCTGTGCAGTCGAATGTTCCTCAAAATCAAAAGTTCGACCCGCAGTTTACGACGAAAATTTTCGATAAATTCCGGAGTCTGAGCGAAATTGCGCTGCGATCGAATCCTCCTCCTGATTTGTTGATCTGGCCAGAAAGCTCGATGCCTGGGCCGGTGCTTATAGAGCCTGAAAGCAACAAATTCGTGATGGACCTCACCGCATCGGCGGAGAGCGACCTTCTGCTGGGCACGATTGACGAAGAGAACCGTGATTTCTACAACGCTGCGTTGCTTATTTCCGACGGCGGCGAAAGAGTCCAGGCGTATAGAAAAGTTCACCTGGTTCCTTTTGGCGAATACGTTCCGGGGCGGCATCGGGTGCCGCTGCTTGCGCGAATCGTTGGCGACCAGGTGCCCGGCGATTTCAGTGCGGGACGAGAATACACAGTGTTCAGCCTGACGAACAGCGATGTGCAGGTGGCCCCTTTGATTTGTTTCGAAGATACGATTGGCGAGCTCGTCAGACAATTTGTGCTCCCCACAGAGACGAATCCCGGCGCAAATTTGCTTGTCGATATTACAAACGACGGATGGTTTTTGCATTCGGCCGGATCGCATCAGCATTTGGCGAACGCGATTTTTCGATGCGTGGAAACGCGTCGCCCGATGGTGCGGGCGGCCAACACGGGGGTCACCTGCTTTGTAAATCAATCCGGCCGCATCACTCAGGCGTTACGGGATGAAACAGGCAGCACATTTACTGAAGGCGTACTGACAGGTGAAATTAATGTGCCAACGGAACACGAGTTAACGTTCTACACACGACATGGCGAGCTGTTCGCGAAGTTATGCGCGGTGATAACAGTGGTCGCAATCCTTATCGCAACCGTGATACAGCGGCGAAAACCTTAAGCGTTGGCCACGGCGAACACCTATTGCATCGCGCGATCTCGCCGTGTGTGATAAAAAATCACTCGTGGCGGTCCTGCTCCCACTCGATTATCTGGACGAAGTTTGGCCGACGAAACGTCGCGGGGCGCGTGTCGGCGCGCTGCTCCATCCCGCATCGGTTTCCTCAAACCTCGAACATGCGTCGCGCGTTCTGGAGAGATACAACAACGATCTTTTCCGTCTTGCCGCCTTCTTTGGTCCGCAACACGGATTTCTCGGCCAAACACAGGAGGACATGGTGGAGTGGAAAAGCTACGAGCATCCGCGCCTTCGCATTCCGGTTTACAGCCTTTACGGCGAACATCGGGAGCCGACGGCGGAAATGCTGCAGGGCATCGACGTTTTGCTCATCGATCTGCAGGATATTGGCGCACGCTACTACACCTTTATCTGGACGATGTATCTTTGCATGCGCGCTTGTGAACGAGGCGGAGTCGCAGTCGTTGTGCTCGATCGACCAAATCCGGTCAACGGGGTGACAACAGAGGGGCCAATGCTCGACGCCAATTACAAATCGTTTGTCGGGATGCATCCTCTTCCCGTCCGGCATGGGCGCACGATTGGCGAGCTGGCACAGCAATTTCGAGACGAAGCTTTTCCAAAATGTCGACTAACTATTTTGCCGATGAAGAATTGGAAACGTGCGATGTGGTTCGATCAAACCGGTCTGCCGTGGGTGATGCCATCACCGAACATACCCACACTCGACACGGCGACAGTTTACCCGGGCATGTGTTTGCTCGAAGGCACGAACATTTCCGAAGGACGCGGCACGACACGACCTTTTGAAATCTTCGGCGCGCCGTTTATCGATGCCGAGCGGCTTTGCAGCGAGCTGAATTATTTAAAATTGGCAGGAATATTCTTTCGCGAAAATTACTTTCAACCAACCTTTCAGAAGTTCGTGGGCGAGCTCTGCGGCAGCGCGCAGATTCACGTGATTGATCGCAACGCCTTTCGCCCATTTCAAACAGGCATCGAAATAATTCGACTCATCCGAAAGTTGTATCCGAAATCATTTGCGTGGAAGCAGCCGCCTTACGAATACGAAACAGAGAAATTGCCGATCGAAATCCTGCTGGGCGGGGCGGTCGAATCATTTTTCGACGATCAATAAAACCTGACGTTGCTGTCATTTCGAGCGAAGCGGAGCGAAGTCGAGAAATCTCGGCTTAAAAATCAGAGATGTCTCGACTCCGCTCGACATGACAAAAGGTGGGATCGGCTATTGTCACAGCGAAAACCTGCTTAGATTTCGCCAAGTGAAAGTGATTGCGCGTGGAAGTTTTGTTTCTCGCTGTCCCGACAATCTCCGTCCCATTTTAACGTCGCTCCTCATGTCCGTGTGTGCACTGATAATGCCGCCGCAACTGCGGGCGGACATTCCATGGCCCGAAGTGGTGCAGCGGCTTGCTTATGAGAATGAGAAGCTGGCGCGCCGTCCGCAAGGACATAACGGCGAATACTTCGTAGTGTGCACTTTGTATTACACACCAAAAGAATCCGGTTTCACTTTTGCGCGCGGCTTTGACGCAACGCCGGTCACAAAACCGGGATTACATGGCCGAACGTATCCACGCGATTTTCTTCGCTCGGTAAAAAAGGAGGGCTTCGGCCGAATTGTGATGCCCGTTAACGGACGTCATTACATTCGGTACGACGGCGGCGGTTCGTTTAGTTTCGCCTCGCATCCTACAGGAGGCGGCGGCGTTTTGGTGGACCGATATTCTGCCGCTGCAAAACTGGGCCAGAGCGGATTGCGTCGCGGGGCTGTTATTGAGACGCAGTCTCCAGAGGTGCAAAAGGTCTTTAGCAGCACTCGGTGGAAAATCATGGATACTGGTGGCGGCCTGCGCCGCTGGCAAATGGACTGCTATTTCGGCGAAGATGAACCGCTTGGCCCAGGCAAGTTCCAAGGTCGACCGCGAGCGACTACTTTTGAATACGCTTACGCTAATGCACGAATCCTCAATTGATGTGAGGCCGTTTTCCGTTCGGCTCAGTCTCCATGGCAATCTTGATTTTTTTCTCCCACCCAGAACGCGGCGCAAAGATATTACGCGTAGCCTAAGCGAAAAGACTTCAGTAAAAGATGTGATCGAATCGTGCGGCGTCCCGCATCCGGAGGTCGATTTGATCGTGGTCAATGGGGAGGAGGTGGATTTTGACTACGGCGTGATCAACGATGCGGAAATCGAGGTTTATCCCCCCGAAATACAATCTCCGCAGTCCATAAAAAAACGGCTACAAGTCAATACAATGGAACGGTTTGTCACGGACGGACACCTCGGCAAACTCACACGCAACTTGCGAATGCTTGGCTTCGATGTCGCTTACGATCCAGAGGCAGAGGACCGGCAGTTACTCGATGTAATGGATCGCGAAAACCGGGCGCTTCTGACACGCGACCGGCGCTTGCTAATGCATGCAGTCGTTAGAACCGGTTACTGCCCGCGATCCCAAGATCCTGATGAACAAACCGTAGAAGTAATTCGCCGGTTCAATCTTCTTGGCCTCATCGCCCCATTTACCCGGTGCCTTCGCTGTAATGCGCCGCTCCAGGAAATTGCGAAGGCTGACATAATTGAGGAGCTTGAGCCGCTTACTAAGATCTACTATGAACAATTCCGGCGCTGCACGGGCTGCGGCCAAATTTACTGGCCTGGATCGCATTTCCCGAAACTTCAGAAACATCTCGAAAAAATTCGTGCGAATGTTGACGGCTGAGCGCGAAAATTGCTCCGGAGCTCTTTCAGGCTAGACGGAATTCAATCGTATTACCCCGAGATCCAAAAATGAAATCCGCGACTTGCCGTAGCTGGTTCCTAGCGATTTCTGCCGTGATCTGGTTTGCGATTGCGGCGCAAGCGTACGGTCCCCTCGGACATGAAATCGTCGGTGCGATTGCAGACGAGCGACTGGCGAATACGCGCACGGCCGCAAAAGTCTCCGCGTTGCTTGACGGGCTTACATTGGAAAAAGCAGCGGTAATTCCGGACGAGATCAAAGGCTGGGACAAAAACGGTGTGGACGATCCAGAGTCATTTCATTACTCGGCGCACCGGAACATTGACAGACAGTTGCGCGATTTCTGGCGGGCAAATCAGCCAACGCATGATCTGAATTCAACTGCGCCTTCGCACCATTGGTTTCACTACACTGACGTTCCGGTAGTGCCGTCGCAGAGATATCGTGACGGGACTGCGGGCCGCAGCAGATGGGATATAGTGCATATGATTCCGTTTTGCGTTCAAGTTTTGCAAGGACAAGTGCCCGAAGAGAATGACCGCAAAATCACCAAACCTGTGGCGTTGATTTTGCTTGCTCATTACGTGGCTGATATCCATCAGCCGTTGCACGTCGGCGCGGAATACTTCGATACGCAGGGCCGAATCGCCGATCCCGACAAAGACAAGTCCGCGCTTGGAGATCAGGGTGGAAATACCTTTACGCTTGAGCTGAGCGACGAACCGCCACGCAGACGCGGCATGCACAAGAAGAAATTCCACGGCTTTTGGGACTATGACGCGGTGAACGCGCTTTTTCCTCAAGTGCCGGGCGCGCTACGAAAAAATGAAATGCAGACCCTGATCGAGTCGCTCAAGAAAGAGATGGTTCATGAAATGACAACACATGAACCCCGGAACTGGCGAATGCCGCCAAGTATTCCTGTCAGTAGCTACGCTGAGATGTGGGTGGACGAAATCCTGCCGATCGCACGCGAGGCGCATGAACGCGTGCAATTCACGAATGTCCACCCGCAACAAGAAGAAGATCGCGTCGTCGCTTCCGGCGAGGCAGACGAAAAACCTCGACCAGACAAAATGAATTATCGTCTGTGGGCGACGAATACTGTCCGAGAGGAACTACACAAAGCCGGCTGGCGCTTGGCTGACTTGATTGAGAAAATCTTATAGCTGAAAAATGCGAGCCGTTGTCCAGCGTGTAAGCCGCGCACGTGTAACCGTGGAGAGCAGTGTCGCGGGAGAAATCGCAGCAGGTCTTATGATCTTACTTGGGGTCGGGCGCGACGATACATCCGCTGTCGCTGTCAGCATGGCCGAGAAGATCGCAAACCTGAGGATCTTTGAGGACGATCAGGGCAAAATGAATCGCTCTCTCCTGGACGTAAGAGGCAGCGCGCTGGTTGTCTCACAGTTTACGCTTTACGGCGACGCGCGCGGTCAACGCAGGCCCAGCTTCATCGCTGCGGCGCCGCCGGAACAAGTAAACAAGCTGTACGAAGAGTTCTGCGAAGCGCTGCGCAGCTTGAGAGTTACCGTGGCCACAGGAGCTTTCCAAGCGATGATGTCAGTGGAATTGGTCAATGAAGGCCCGGTCACAATCCTGCTCGATTCTGACAAAACGTTCTAGACAGCAGCATCACCTACAGGCTCGGCCGCAACCTCACTGCTGTGTGGTTGATAGGGACCCATTAAGAAAAATCGCGACCGGGATTTTT
>QHNR01000022.1:0-3871 GCA_003218475.1 Verrucomicrobiota bacterium
ATTCGTACGAGGCGCGGCTGATGGAAGAACTCGACAGTTTTAGAGCGGGAACGAACGAAACTGTCGTTGATATTCATCGCGCGCTCGAACATGGGCTAAGGCGGATCAAGACTGCGCCAGTCTAATACATCCAGCGCACCCTACGATCCTCCTGCTGTGGCGGCACTGCTTGCTCGCGAACGGAGCAAATGGCAGGAGCGACATAGGCCGGCCGCACGAGAAGTCTGAGGCGGTGATGAGTTGTTCGGGCGCGGGATGCGGAGGATATTGGCAAACCTAATGAAAGATTCTGTAGTCAGAGGATGTCTGTTGCAGCTTCTCTATGAACGGCAAAGCGAAGGTCCCATCCCGTTCGGCCGCGCTGAGCACGCGGTCCCGCCGCCAGGAGGTATAAATCGCCGTGACTGGCTGCGCGCTGTGGCGCAGCTTTCGGAGTATCACCTCATCGACTGGACCCCTTTCGAAGATAGAAGCGGGATGGGCCTGTTGTCCGGGTTTGCCAAGATAAATGACTTCGGTGTCGAAGTGCTCGAAGGTGACGTCTCGGCCCCGCTCCGGATCTCTATCGATGAGAGCCGACGATCCACTGTTTCTAAGCGGGAACAAGCACCGATTGCAGGGCGCACTCCGCAGCAGCAGATGATTACGGAGGCACTGGAGAAAGTGATCGCCGCGATCAATGAAGCCGATGTGTCGGAGAAAGAGAAAAACGCATCGAAATCTTTGTTGCGAAAACTGCTGACTAGCAAAGCAGCGGCCAGTGTGTTAGGTGGTGGCGCGCAATCCCTCGCCGCGAAGTATTTCACGAAATAGACGGCCGGACCGATCCGCCGGCTCAATAAGGGACGTGCTCGGAGAAGCGCGAGCGATTATTTGGCCCGTGCAGTTATTTGCAACCAAACCGATGCAATCAGAGGTTGTGCTTTCGATTGGTCGCACGGACTAAGCGCCCCGCGTTTCACGTTTTCTACGCTCGGCGCAACTTTCGATGCGAAACAGCGCATTTTCGATCTGATGGTTTTTGTTCTCGTAGAATGGCGTTTTCCAAAAGCGCGCAAACCCGGGCAAAAAACTCATTCTTCAATTAGCCGTCTGGGAACGCAGGCACGATATGAATGCGTGGGCGGTAAATACCATTAGCTAATCGGCAGTCGCAGCCGTATGCTGGCTCCTTAACAATCGCAGCGTCAATCGATCGCGCAGGTGTGCGGCCCGTTTCTCTCTGCACACAAAGCAGCATCATGAATGCTATCGCTGCTCATAGAGATGAGCTTGAAAAATTGCTTGAGAACTTGTCGGGCGACACTGCCGTCTCACGGATAGGCTTCGTGGCATTCCTGGATGCTTATATCACGCGCCTCGATACGAATTGCTCAGACATCAGCGCCCGCGTCAATCCGCCGCCAGCGCAAATAAAGGGAGAATTAAAATGGAACCAACATTGACTCAGAACTGCGCGCTCTATTACGCGCAACATAAAACTTCAAAAGGTCGCGCGGCGCTTTTCAAGAAGTTTCGAGCTGCGGCTCGCAAGCGGGGGCCAGATGTTCGGCGGCAGCTGACCTTCGGCGAGTTATTCATCGCACCACGACTTCATAAGGACAACGGACGCTAAGCCGCTTCATTGATTGCCATCATGGATCCCCTGACTTTCGCAAGTTCACAAAACGAAGAAAGCGATTTTGCTGCACAGCGACGTTGGGAAAACGACGGTGGGAATTCGGGGCAACTTCAACAGTTACCGTGTAATGATCGGAAGGAAGACGGCACAACCGGTCCGGCGCAAGGCGCGTTGAAGGCATTCTGCGACCAAGGTTAACGACACATGCATCTAATCCAATTCCGCGAAATAATGCGAGATGCTGAAGTCGCATATGCAATTCATCCCATCGTGCGCAAGTACCTCCTGACTGTGGAAGACACGACCAAAGCCCTACTCGCATGCGGCGTGCCGAGGGCTGCCAATGTAGCTCGGATTACGAACGGCTGGATATGACCGCGGCTACTTTAACGGAGCGCAAGAGTGTCGCTAAAGAAGAGAGCGTTCCGGCTGTCGACGCTGTAATCGCCGTTGCTAACCCGATGTCAAAAAATAATTGATGCCAATTACACGCTCAAAAAAAAGAGGCCTGATCCGCAACGCCCGGGGACGGGGCGCGACAGCCCGATCCTCTGATCAGGAAGTCATGCTACATCTGTCACGCTCTCAGATTTTCAAAGATTACGAACGGGCTTTCAGCGAAGCGCTAGGTTTGCCGCTTAATATTCGAGCACACGATTCGTGGTCGCCTTCACACCATGGCAAAACCGATCACGATTCATTCGCGGCGATTCTGGCTCGTTTCAACCAGGCCCGCGCCGCATGCCTAAGGGCCCAAACCGATGCGTCCCAAGAATCGGCCTCGACGACCCGCACTGTCACTTGGTTTGCGGGACTGTCAGAAAGCGCAGTGCCAGTGTATGTGGGTGACCACATTCTCGGTTTTCTCGAGACCGGCGAAGTGATGCTGAAGAGTCCGACGAAGAAACACTTCGCGAGCATCACTCGGCAGCTCCGCGCGTGGGGCTACAAAACGGATTGGAAGCAACTTGAGCGGGCCTATTTCCGGTCGTGCGTTTTATCGCCTGTCCGGTACCGCGCGATGTTGCGGCTCCTGAGTCTTTTTGCGCGACACCTTTCGATCTTGTCGAATCAACTAGTCGTACGGCGCGAAAACGATGAGTCCACAAATATGACGCGAGCGCGACAATTTATCGAGGACCATCAAGCGGAGCCGCTGTCGCTCGGGCGGATCGCCCAAGTGGCTAATATCAGCAGGCATTACTTTTGCAAGATGTTCAAGAAAGCGACTGGGATAAATTTCACCGACTACCTCTCGAGAGTTCGAGTGGAGAAATCGAAGGCGCTTTTGCTCAATCCCAATTCGCGAATTAGCGAAGCTGCCTTCGCCTGCGGATTTCAATCCATGACGAACTTCAATCGCGAGTTTAAGCGAATTGTTGGTCGCTCTCCCACGCAGTTTCGCGAAGCCCTTCCGAAGCTGCGACGCTCGGTATAGCGCTGTTCGTCCGGTGAGAAAGGCCGAGCAGCTGGGCGAGGCGTGACTCATACGAGTCGCAGGTGGGACAATTGCCGTTCGGCTCAACCCAATCGGGATGCTGGACGCGCAAGGCGTGGTGGATCTGTTGCTGGAGTTGGGTGTAAGAGTGGATTTCGTCAGACATGGCAATTACCTCCGTGAAGGCTCAAAGTGTGGCGCGGGACGGCAACGGCGACTAACTAAGCCGCCCCACACTGGGGGTGAAACGCACGGGATTTTCCGTACGCTCGCCGTCAGTGTTAGCGCATTACTGCACTTTTACTTCGATTGGTCTTGGCTTCGGCATTGGGCGTTTTGGCAGGTGAACCTGCAACACGCCGTCGCGAAACTCAGCCCTGATCTTGGTTGCGTCCGCATCTTCGGGCACGGTGAACGTGCGCTCAAAGGTGCCGAAGAAGCGTTCAAGCCGATGGAATTTTCTCTTCTTTTCTTCCTTTTCGGCTCTGCGCTCGCCGGAAATGTAAAGAATGCCGTTTTCGATTGTTACTTTAACGTCATCCTTCTTCATTTCGGGCAGGTCTGCTTTGAAGAGATATTCGTGATCGTCTTCGGTGATATCAACCAGTGGTGACCAATCGGCCAGCTTGAGGCTATCGCCATTTCCCACTCGACGAGTCAGAACTCCCATTCGATTTGGGAATCCACCAAGGAAGAAACCGCCGAGCCGGTTTTGCAGTTCGTCCAGTTCTCCGAAGGGATTCCATGTTATTAATTTATTCATTATATTTACCTTTCTGGATTGAGTTAAAGCCGTGTTGGTGCATCGCGCT
>QHNR01000022.1:4041-4897 GCA_003218475.1 Verrucomicrobiota bacterium
CCTGCTGCAGCTTCTCTATGAACGTCGAAGCGAAGGTTCCATTCCGTTCGGCCAAGGTGAGCAGGCGGTCCTGCCGCCAGGAGGCATAAATCACCGTGACTGGCTGCGCGCCTTGGCCCAGCTTTCAGAGTATCACCTCATCGACTGGACCGCTCTTGAGGATCAGACCGGGATGGGCCTGTTGTCCGGCTTTGCTAAGATAAACGACTTCGGAGTCAAAGTGCTCGAAGGTGGTGTCGCGCCTCCGATTTCGATCTCTATCGATAAGAGCCGGCGAACCACCGCGCCCCAGCGGCAAACGCCGACCGCACCGAGCACTCAGCAGCAGCAGCAAGTGGTTATGGATGCACTGGAGAAAGTGATCACTGCGATCAATCAAGCCGATGTGTCGGAGCAGGAGAAAAATGACGCGAAAACTTTGTTGCGAAAACTGCTGGGTAGCAAAGCAGCGGTTAGCGTATTAGGCCCTGGCGCGCAATCCCTCGCCGCGAAGTATTTCGCGAAATAAAGCAGAGAGCGGGCGTGAAAGATTCGCTGGCTCCCTTGTGAGTCTTGGATTCGCACGACAACAAACGGTCAATCTTTCGGAATATACGCCCAGAGTGCACTCACCGACGATGTAAATTACATCGTCTTCGGACAAAAAAAACAGAAAGACTACGTTATGAGACAATTAATCCCGACCCTTACGCAAAGCGGACTGCTCGCCGTGCTGCTGCAACGCCAGCGCTACAAAGTGATCCAGTTGGCCTGGCGTCGCGCACACCGCAAACACATGCGCGCCGCCATTTGGAATACCCTCACTTGGCCGTACCGCGCGCTCACGGCGCCAACGCTCATCGGCGATTCTGCCGAG
>QHNR01000153.1 GCA_003218475.1 Verrucomicrobiota bacterium
GGGGACGACGTCAAGTCAGTATGGCCCTTACGGCCAGGGCTGCACACGTACTACAATGCCCAGTACAGAAGGATCCTAGACCGCGAGGTGGAGGAAATCACTAAAACTGGGCCCAGTTCAGATTGAAGTCTGCAACTCGACTTCATGAAGCCGGAATCGCTAGTAATGGCGCATCAGCTACGGCGCCGTGAATACGTTCCCGGGCCTTGTACACACCGCCCGTCACATCATGGAAGTCGCTTGTAGCCGAAGTCGGCGCGCTAACCGCAAGGAGGCAGCCGCCTACGCTATGAGCGGTAACTGGGATGAAGTCGTAACAAGGTAGCCGTAGGGGAACCTGCGGCTGGATCACCTCCTTTCTAAGGAGTAAGGCTGCGCCCCGTGATTCGTTGAAACGTTAAAGCGTTGAAACGAAAAATGGAGAGCGTCAGCACAGGTCGACGGCTAAACCCGCAGGTGAATCAATTGATCATCTGCGGATATGCCGTGAAGACTCTGGGATCGAAAGAAACCAGAGCTTTCAAAGAAAGCGACGGGTAACGCACAATTCAGTCTTTGCTGCACATCGACTGCAATGCCGGATGACGATTCCCAAGATCGACATCCGGCATTTTGTTTTGTTGTAATCCCCTCGCCTGACGTGACTCGACACGTCCCGGCTCCGGCGCTTGAGTTCAACTCATGAAGACGCCGGATCGCACAAGCGCCGCCGCATATCCCCGACATCTCGCCGGACGGGTGGTGGCAGACAGCGCGGCGCTACACTGGCCCGGACTGTATGTGCGGCGTTATCAGTTCCCGCGTGTCGTCGATCGCTACTTGGTTCCCGCCACACCTGAGCCGTTGATTTCGTGCCAGCTCAAAGGTTCGGCACAATTCCGCGAGCGTGATGTCGGCCAGAGCTGGATCGTGCGAGAGATTCGGGCGCGCGATCTCTTTGTGACTCGTTCGAAAACTCCATATGAGTGGCCTTTCGGTCGCCGGCCGGCGAAGAGCTTGAAGTCATTCAGATTCATATCGCGGTCGATCACTTTCTGGTGGCATTGAAAGAGGTCCATGGAACCAACGCAGACAAAGCAGAGATGATTGACTTCTTCGGGCGCGATGCGGCGCTCGCAGACTTCTGCTTTGCGTGTGCCGAACTGCTCGACGCAAGAACCGCGGGTACATCCAAGTGCATTGCCGATCTCGCAAAGCTGCTCGCGACGTATTTAGCCGAGCGATATACAACGATCGCGTCACGGCCATCTGAGGCTCGCGGTGGTTTGCCCATTTGGCAGCTCCGCAAAGTCGAGGACTACGTGAGTGCACATCTTTCGGAGGAGATCGCGGTCGAAAAACTGGCTGAACTCGTGGAACTCAGCCCATTCCATTTCTTTCATGTGTTCAAGGAGACCACCGGCATGTCGCCATTGCAGTTCGTGACGCGGGAACGGATCACGCGCGCACAACAGCTCATCCGCGAAACCTCGCGCAGCCTGATCGAGATTGCACTCGACGTCGGCTATACGAGCCCGAGCCATTTCGCTCAGGTGTTCCGGCGTGTGGTTGGCGTCACGCCAAGTGAGTTCCGCAACGCGCTCTAGCCAGTCGCGCAGATTTTTTTCAGCAGGAACGCAACAGTCGCCGCAGGATCGCGAGAGAAGGACATCGCAGGATGTCGGATACTGCTGTCGTGCCTGAAATTGCTCAGGCGCAGGTAAACGAAATCGAAACCATGAAAGCGTGCAAATGAAGAATAACCCAGTAAAAAAGCTCATTATGATACCAGCACTTCTGATCAGTTCGTTCTCTGCAATGGCTGCAGATATGTCCCATGGAGCGGATAACTTTTATAAAAGCGACAAGGTAACTGCGCAAAAAGTTACGTTTAAGAACCAATACAACATGACTGTTGCGGGAAATCTTTTCATCCCAAAAAATCTAACCCAAGACACAAAACATCCCGCGATCGTTGTCGGGCACCCGATGGGTGCCGTAAAGGAACAGAGTGCGAATCTGTATGCCCAAAAGTTGGCTGACCAAGGATTCGTCACCTTGTCCTTGGATTTGTCTTTCTGGGGAGAAAGCGAGGGGCAACCTCGCAACGCTGTTTTGCCGGATGTTTATGCGGAGGATTTCAGTGCTGCGGTGGATTTCCTGGGCACCAGACCATTTGTCGACAGGGCTCGAATTGGTATTCTTGGGATTTGCGGCAGCGGGGGCTTTGTCGTCAGTGCGGCCAAGATTGACCCGCGAATGAAAGCCATCGCGACGGTCAGCATGTATGACATGGGCGGTGTCAGCCGCAATGGGCTCAACCACTCCCTGACCCTCGAGCAGAGGAAGAAAATCATCAAAGAAGCAGCGGAGCAGCGCTATGCAGAATTTACCGGCGGTGAGACCAAATACACCAGCGGAACGTGCCATGAACTGAATGAAAACACCGACGCGATTCAGCGTGAGTTTTATGACTTCTACCGCACTCCGCGAGGTGAATTCACGCCCAAGGGCAGCTCGCCGAAACTCACCACGCACCCGACGCTCAGCAGTAATGTCAAGTTCATGAATTTCTACCCGTTCACGGACATTGAGACAATTTCTCCGCGTCCCATGCTTTTCATCACGGGTGAGAACGCTCATTCCAGAGAATTCAGTGAAGAGGCCTACAGGCTTGCCGGTGAGCCAAAGGAACTGGTCATCGTTCCCAACGCCGGCCACGTTGACCTCTACGACCGGGTGGAACTTATCCCGTTCGACAAGCTCACGTCCTTTTTCACGGAGCATCTGAAAGGAGCAGGAAATGACAAATAAGGATAGAGCCTTCGCAGGCAAGGTAGCCTTTATCACTGGAGCAGGCAGCGGCATTGGACGCGCGACGGCGCTGGCGTTTGCACGCGCCGGCGCGAGCGTCGCGGTTGCTGATGTTTCAGAAAAAGGGAACCAGGAAACCGCGCGATTGATCGAACAACAAGGCGGCCATGCACTGGTGGTGAAGTGCAACGTCACACAAACCGACGATGTGAAAGCCGCCCTGGACAAGACAGTCGCGGCCTTCGGGCGCCTGGACTTCGCCTTGAACAACGCCGGCATCGAGCCGAGGAAGCCGGCTCCGACCGCCGACTACGACGAGGAGGAATGGAACCGGATCATCGACGTCGACCTGCGGGGTGTCTTCCTGTGCATGAAGCACGAGATTCCGCTGATCCTCAAGCAGGGAGGTGGCGCGATCGTGAACACGTCCTCGGGGGCAGGGATAATCGGCATCAAGGGCAGCCCGGCGTACACCGCTGCGAAACACGGCGTCATCGGCCTCACACGCGCGGCCGCTCTCGATTACGCGGGCCAGAACATCCGCGTCAACGCCATCTGTCCTGGCTACATCGCAACCCCGATGATGGATCGCTTCACCGGCGGCACGCCCGAAGGCCACGCGAAGGTGGTCTCCGAGGAACCAATCGGAAGGATGGGTCAGCCTGAAGAAATAGCCAATGCCGTCCTCTGGCTCTGTTCGCCTGCGGCCTCCTTCGTCGTCGGTCACGCTCTTGTCGTGGACGGCGGCCAGACGGTGCAGTGAGATGAGTAAGTCTTAACGAAACCAAGTAGGACAATGAACCCATCGACCTTTGCGAGCTTTATCCGAAGAACATTTGTCGTCGGTGCGTTCATGTTAGCAATGAGTCTAGGCGCGATCGGCACAAGTAAGGCCGAGACTCCTTCCAGTTCAGAGCGAGCTTCTTCCGAAACGACCCATAACATGAAAATTAACATCACAATTTCCGGCAAGACTCTCACTGCCATTCTGGCCGACAATCCAACCGCTCGGGATTTCGTTTCCCTTCTCCCGTTGAAGCTTTCGATGAACGATCTATTCGGGCGCGAGAAGTACGGTGATCTACCCAGAGCGATTTCGGAAAAAGGCCCGCGGATGAACAAATATCAGGTTGGCGACATGGCTTATTGGTCGCCCGATCATCAGGTGGCGATTTACTACCGGCAGGACAACGAGCAGATCCCTTCACCCGGAGTTATACCGATAGCCAAAATCGATTCAGGCACCGAAGTCTTCAACGTGCGCGGATCTGTAAACGTAACTATTGAGCGAGCTGAGTGAACATGCGTCCCCTTGAGTAACAGGTGCTCTTTTCCCACCGATGCTTTCTTAGACTTAGTAGGGCCGTAGCGTCGTGAAGGCGGCCCGATCGAATTGAATCAGGAAACCAGGAATGCAGAAACTCTGTAGCGCCGGCTGTGTCAGTCGCAAAAGATTAACATCCTTACTTCTCCAGCCGCGACACGTGTCCAGCTGCAAGCTGCCAGCGACCGTCGCGCTTTATCAGCGTGTCCGTGAACTGCACGACACGATCGAATGGCTTGCCCTCGGACGCTCCTTTCACATGCGTCTTGCCGGTGACCACAGCTGTGTTGTCGCCATAGGCTCTAGCCTGCATATCGTAATTCTCGAACTCGTCGTAGTGAACCTTGCCGCTACGCACCTCATTGATCTCATCTGCGCGCGTGCTTACCTCGCCATTGGAAAGAGTCAGAGTGAAGTCCGGGGTCAGCACACGCTCAAGCGCGGCCTGATCTGCATAAAGAAATGCTTTGCACGCGTCGCGTTCGAACTGGAGTACCTCTTTTTCGAGAGGAGCTTGGGAGAGAGAAGCGGCAGGCTAAAACAGTCACAAGGGTAATAAGTGTCCCAGTCTTCATATTGTATTTGGGTCCGGTCGTTTTCGCTAATTCGAGCCAGCACCGTCGGCAATCAAAGTCGTTGCCGGATGACGATTCCCAAGATCGACATCCGGCATTTTGTTTTGGAGTCAATTGAAGCCACAGCGTTCTATCGCTCTGTCCGGGCGGTCTCGACAAAGCGAAGCCACTACAGCTTTCGCAGATCCATCAATGGAGCGACGTGATTTGTGGCGTCTGCTCAGCAAAATATTTTCAGTGAGACACGCGCTGTTCACAAAGCCATCTGCTACAGCCAGCATGTGCGATAGATAACGAGTGATGCATTAAGCTTGACGGAGTCACACGCTGACAGTTTCGCGTTATGGACGACACGGTTCAACTCGGATTCCCGTTGTGGGTCCGATTGACCCACTTCTTTAACTTTCTCTTCATCACCTTACTCATTCGCAGCGGTATTGAGATCATCGGCGCGCACCCCAAGTTCTATTGGAGCGATGATGCCTTGCCAGGGAGCGAATGGTTTCGCTTAACGAAGAAACGAATTCCGAAGGACCGGCCTTGGACGTCAGAGGATGAAATTGAGCCGATGTCGCGGTGGACCGCGTTGCCGGGAGAGAATAACCTCGGTCTGGGTCGTCACTGGCACTTCTGGGCGGTGAACGGCTGGCTGCTGACTGGTTTCATTTACGTCATCCTGCTTTTCACGACCCCTCAGTGGCGACGCCTTGTGCCAACGTCATGGGACATCTTCCCGACGGTGTGGCAGGCTGTCGTGGCCTACTTCCATTTTCGACTGCCTCCCGAGGGAAACCCGTTCAACGCGATTCAGCAGCTCACCTACTGTTTCATTATTTTTATTCTCTCGCCGTTTCAAATTCTTACCGGAATCATGATGTCGCCGGCGCTGGGTGCGCGGTTCCCCCGGTTTCCGGGAATCTTAGGCGGCCGGCAAGTGGCGCGCAGTCTCCACTTCATCGGACTAATCATCTTTACTGGTTTCATTATCGCTCACATCAGCCTAGTGATCGCACATGGGTTCCAGCGCGAGATGGCAAAAATTGTTCTCGGAGACGAAGCCGCTTCTCATGCACTCGCGACGATCATCGGGGTGCTGGCCATCGCTGCCGTGATCGCTTTCCAGTTTTGGGGAACGTGGTACTCGTTAGTCTCTCCGTCGCAAGCAAAGCGCTTGCTGGAAATCGGCGTCGATTCTTTGCGATGGTTTCTTTTTCATCATTGGGATTCACGGCAAGAGTATCGACATATTTCTGCGTATGCGCGCATCAATGGAAAACCTCCGCGCAATGAAATGTATGAGCGACTAGCCGCGGGTAATTTCAAAGACTGGCGGCTGGAAGTAAGCGGCTTGGTAGAAACAAATTTAAGTCTCTCTCTAAACGATGTGTGTCAGATGCGGCGCCAGACACAAACCACGTTGCATTGTTGCATTCAGGGTTGGAGCTACTTCGCGCAGTGGGCAGGCGTCCCGGTCTCCTCTATTATGGATGTATGCCGGCCGCTGCCGAATGCGCGGTTTCTCGTTTTCCACACGTTGGATGAGAAATGGGAGAGACCGGGTCACGGCTATTACTATGAAGTGATCGACTTGGAACTCGCTTTCCAGTCCCAGACCATTCTTGCCTATGAAATGAACGGCCGGCCGTTACCGGTTTCTTACGGAGCGCCGCTGCGGTTGCGTGTGGAAAATCAACTAGGTTACAAAATGGCCAAATGGATTAATCGCATCGAGGTGGTGAACAGCTTTAAGCACATCGGCAAGGGGCAAGGCGGTTGGCGAGACGATGTGCTCCATTATTATCCGTTGGATGCTGGTCTTTGAGAGACGCGGGTTGCGAGTTCAATAGAAGGGAGAATCGCGGTTCTCGCGGAGCAGTCCCGAATCATCACAGACGCGATGTCCGCTGATCAGAATGTCTTCGGTGAAACCCCTAAACCAACACGCGAAACGCGTATGTTATCGGCTAAGTTCGCAGATCCAGTTTGTTTCCCATGTTTTCCCGCCGTCAGCCGAGAAGGATTGCTCCATCCGCGCCGATTTTGATGAAATATTTAACCAGAGATAGCGCACCCGGACCGCGCGTCCCTTGTACTGTTCCTGATCATAGAACTCGCCGCGGTTGCCATTGAATTTACCAACGACTGGCGGGACGCTGAGAACCCCTTTGTCCAGGTCGAGAAGATAGATACTCCATTGATGCGAGTCGGGATTATATAACCTAAGTGTCTGCCCTTTGATGTGGAGGTGTTTCTCAGGACTATCTACCTCAAACTCCTCGAAATTCGCGTTGCTATCGAGGAGCTTCTTATGGTTGGAGATACCGTTATACTCGATCCAATTGTTGGAACCAACAAGGCGATCGGGAAGTCGGCGCACGTGAGCCTTCCAGTTCCCGATAAGGAAGTCGAAGTCGTGAGATCCGTCATGCGCAGGAGCAGGCGATTCACCTGCTGTCGCAGACAGCAAGGTCAATTGCAGCGTCGCGAGCAGAGCAATCAAACGGTCTTTCATAGGCAGGCACTCTTTTGATTTAGACTTCACTAGATTGGATGCGGTGGATGATATTTCGCATTCACCGTGTCGTCATCCGTTCTTGGCGCCTAGCGAAGTTGATGTTTAACCGCCGGAAGCTTCTGGAATGCGCGTGGAAGCTTGTGCGAAAACATAGCGCCAGCCTTTCTCAGTCTTAAGGTAGATGTCGCTAAACCAAAGCTTGTAATCAAAAGCCTTGCCATGCAGCGTTCCTTTGGCCCATAACAGAGCGGTCACGACCGCGGTGTCGCCCCAGACGCGGACTTTCTGCTGGCTATCTTCTTGGCGCTCGTAGTGCATGCGCTTACTACGCGCTTCCTGGAGAAGATCCCTCTTGCTGTAAGTCTTGCCCAGTCCTGTTACTAACACGAAATCATCAGCCAAAATGCGATCGATCGTGGCCACATCGTTGTTCTTTACAGCCGCCTGATACTCCGTATCGAGTGCGGCCACGGCTTCTTCATCATCTACCGAAGATCGAGCCTCCTTGGTCGCTCCAACAATCACGAGTATCACCAATGTAAAAGCCAGAAGGCTCTTCATCCGCATCGATACTCTTTCTGCGGCTTTCTGCCTTCTTCTGCATCATGCAGGTCCAGCCACGTCTGAATGTCGTCGCGATCGCCGAAACCTGATCGCTCCTTGGCTGCTTGCAGGTCTGCGCTCGCTTCATCTCGCCACCCACGTTTGGCAAGAAACGCATTCCAGATCGAGATTTCCTCTTCGCTAGGGCGTCGGCCACGCGCGAAACACCATTCGAGAATCTCCTCATCCGATCCGCCTTTCAACGTCCGATCGACAAGTTCGTTGTAATCGGCTCCGAGAAATCTCGTGCAACGCGCGTCGAACATCGTTGGGTCGTCGTCCACGCCGACAAAATAATCTGCGGGCAATTCCCCTCGCGCTTTTAATCTGATCTTGTCCAGCATCCGCGCGAAATAAATCAGGCCTTTTGTTTTAATATGATCGCTACAAGGATTCTGAGTTTGCATTCAAAGGAAAGGATCCGGCCATGTGGTAAAGTGTCAACGTTCCACTTGGAGCGAAATGGCCATACCACTTCGACGCAGGCTTGCCGTCACCAGCAGTCTCGCTGATTAGAATCCGAATCGTGAAACGAGTTGCAGCTAAAAACTCAAGTACGAAGCGACGCCGTCGCCACTCGATCATGGCTTTTGAAATGATTCGACTCGATCGCGCTGCGGATGAACCGCTTCATGAACAGCTTTATCGCCAGATTCGCGATGAATTGGTTTCGGCAAGTTTCAACAATAACTCTTCACGACTCCCCTCCTCTCGTGACCTAGCCGCCGACCTGGGAGTATCGCGTTTCACGGTAAACGTCGCTTTCTCGAGGCTTCATGCGGAAGGATATCTTCAATCTAAAATTGGATCGGGCACCTTCATCTCGGAGGCGTTGCCGGAAACGTTCCTAAGTGCGCGAACGACGAGAACAGCACCACCCTCAGAACGTCCATCGCGGCTTTCTAATCGGGTAAAGGATATTCCCGATCACAGGGTCGGTAAGCAGTTCGATTTCGGAATCGCCGGGCCGCCCGGAGTCTCCTTTGTTCCAGCTGTCGCCGCGCTGGATGAATTTCCCATCGACGTTTGGGAACGCCTCAGAGCACAAGTTCTCGCGCAAAAAGGAGCGCATCTGCTCCAGTATGCATCAAGCCGTGGCGATCCCGAGCTGCGCAAGGCGTTGGCAACTTATTTGTGCGACTACAGAGGCGCACGCTGTCATCCGGATCAAATCATCATCACCGCTGGAACGCAGCAGGCAATGATGATCAGCGCGATGGCACTAGTAAATCGGGGTGAGGTTGCGTGGATCGAGGATCCAGGATTTTATCAAGCTCGGCGAACGTTCGGCTTTGCAGGGGCGGTTGTCGTGCCAAGACCTGTTGACGGGGAAGGAATCACAATCGCGCGGCCGTCGAAACAGCGTTCGCCTAAAATAATTTACGTAACTCCTTCCCATCAATTCCCGCTCGGCATGACTATGAGTCTCGCGCGGAGGACGGCCTTGATCGATTTTGCTCGTACCTGCGACGCGTACATTTTCGAAGACGATCACAACTCCGAATTTCGTTACACCGGTCCCCCGCTCCCATGTCTACAAGGCTTGGATAATGTGGGTCGCATCATCTATTCAGGCACGATGAGCAAGATCTTATACCCATCGTTGCGGCTGGGTTATATCGTCGCGCCACACCAACTGGTCGAACCGATGATTAAGATTCGGGCGGTGATGGACCAACACTCCCCGGCCATCGATCAGGCGACGCTGGCCCGATTCCTAACGGAGGGGTTTTTCCTCACTCACATCAAACGGATGCGAAAATTATATTCGGACCGAAGGGACTTTTTTATCGAACAATTCAACAAATTGTTAGACAAGTACTTCATCCTCGAAATCCCCGAAGCTGGATTACATTTCGTCGCCTGGGTGCGACAGAAAGAACACATGCGGTTAATTTCGCGCGTCTGTACTGAGATTGGTATCAGGCCGTCGCCATTGTCGTCGTGCTTTATGAAAGCAGAGCCGGAGCCCGCACTCACTTTCGGATTCGCCGCATGGTCGCGCGCGCAAATCCGTGAGGGCCTTAGCAAGTTTGCGTCGGCGCTTAATTCAAAATTGAATTAAGTAATTTGGGCAAGCCACGAGGCGCTTTTTGACGAGCCGCACGTCAATCGTTCCGAAGGATCTGCTGGTTCGTCGGCCGGACTTTTGAAACTGAAATGGCCCGTACCAAATCTGCGAAGTGGCTATGGTAGTGACACCTGACCAGTTCCTAAAGTGTCGTCATAAAAATTCAACAAAGGAGACAAAACATGACAACACACCTCACAAACATCTTCGCGTCAGCACGCCTGCTAGCTGTCGCCATGACCTCGATCTTGCTGCAGGGTATCTTGACGCCCACTGCCTCCAGTAGCACAAGCGATGGCTTCGCGAATTTCAGCGACACGCCCTTTGTTCGCCCGGAGTCTACCATCACCACATTCGATGCTCCGGACGCGGGGACAGGCCCCGGCCAGGGCACACTGCCGTTCGCCATCAACCCGGCAGGGACGGTCACAGGATACTACATTGACGCCGGCGATGCGCGTCATGGTTTCCTGCGCACTCCGGACGGCGCCATCACCACATTCGACGCGCCGGGTGCGGGGACAGGCCCCGGCCAGGGCACAAACGCGTTCAGCATCACCGCGGAAGGCGCGATCGCGGGACGCTACTCCGACGCCGGCGATGTGTTTCACGGTTTCCTACGCACTCCGGACGGTGCGATCACTACCTTCGACGTCCCGGGTGCGGGCACAGGTCCCGGCCAGGGTACCCGCGCCGCCAACATAAACCCAGCGGAGGCGATCGCGGGACGCTACATTGACGCTAGCGATGTAAGTCACGGCTTCCTGCGCGCTCCGGACGGCACCATCACCACGTTTGATGCTCCGAACGCGGGCACAGGACCCGGCCAGGGCACCATTGTTTTTGCCGTCGATTGCCTCAACCCTGCGGGGGCGATCACGGCAACTTCCCTTGACGCGAGTAATGTGTATCACGGCGTCCTGCGCGCTCCTGACGGCACTATGACCACGTTCGATGCTCCGGGCGCGGGCACAGGCCCTTTCCAGGGCACCCTTACGTTTGGCATTAACCAGGCAGGAACGATTGAGGGAGACTACGTTGACGCGAGTGATGTAAGTCATGGGTTGCTGCGCGCCTCGGACGGCACTATCACCACGTTCGACGTTCCGGGCGCGGGTACAGGCGCCGGCCAAGGTACCACACCCCAGAACATCAGCACGCCTGGGGTAGTCCCGGGACAGTACGTGGACGCTAGCGACGTTAGTCACGGCTTCGTGCGTGCTAAACACGGCGCCATCACAACGTTCGATGTTCCGGGCGCGGGCACAGGTCCCGGCCAAGGCACTATCCCTTTTTGCAACAATCCAGTGGATGCGATCACCGGAGTCTATATTGACGCGAGCGATGTGAATCACGGTTTCCTGCGGGGGAAGCCAGTAAGCCGCTCTTGGTACCTGTTTAGCGTTGCCGTGCTATATACCATTTCATTAACACCTCGCTTCAGAGAGGTGCGTGGCCCATGTCTGCTCCCACAAATTAACACCCAGCTAAAGCAGGGTGTTAACGAGAGGATCAGGCGACGCTACACACATACCGCTCTTGCGCAGGACGCGTAGGCCCTCTCACTCGTCCCGAGCTACCTGCTGAACGTTAAGCCGTCCAGATTGCTAATCGATGAGCCCTTTTTCCCGGATTTGTGGCTTATCCTTACGTGGAGAAAAAGAATGTCAGCCACCACCACGCGACTGCTTTGACGACGAAGCGATCGCGAGTCCTTCAAGTCACCAAGCGATTTCGAGGGCCCGCGCCCGATCGTCGGCCTGCAGCATGCGTTCCGAGCAATACACAAGTTGGCGAGGCGAATCGAAGGATTTCTGAGTACCTCCGGCAGATTCGTCAGTCGCGGTACGAATCAAAAACGAAATGGCCCGTACCAAATTTGCGAAGTGGCTCTGGTGGTGACTCACGGCCAGTCCATAAGGTGTCCTCATGAAAATTCAACAAAGGAGACAAATATGACAACACAATTCATAACCAAAAGAGGCAGCGAACTTCTATTTGCCATTCTGCTCGGTCTCTGCTACGGAGCGGCTCTAGCGCCGGCACACGCACAGAGACCGGAAGCAACGAAGGCAAAAACGCAATACCAAGTGTCGAACCTTCCTTCACTCGGCGGCACCAGTAGCGCCGGAAACAGCATCAATAACCAGACTTGGGCGGCAGGTTATTCCAGACTGACGGGAGACCAAACCCGGCACGCTGCGCTGTGGCGAAACGGTGTGCTCTCCGATCTCGACACACTCGGCGGACCAAACAGCAGTGTCACATGGAACGTGAAAAATACCGCGGGCATTATCGTGGGTATTTCCCAGACTGCCACGCCGGAGCCACGGGGGGAGCTTTGGAGCAGTTTCTTCTTCTACTTTGGGCCTTTCGGAGCCCGGTATATCAATCTTGGCTTCGTTTGGGAAAACAACCAGATGCGGGCACTTCCCAATTTTCAGGGTGGAAATAACGGCTTTGCCACGGGAGCCAATAACTTGCGTCAAGCTGTGGGCTGGGCGGAGAATGGTGTTGAAGATCCTGAAAGGTGCGTCTCGCCCCAAGTCTTCCAGTTTCGCCCAGCCATGTGGAATTTGGGACCGCCAGACGTGATCCACGAACTGCCTCTGATCACCGACGACTCATCAGGAGCTGCCACGGCGATCAATGATAATGGTCAAATCGTAGGGATTTCCGGGATCTGCGACCAGGCGGTTGGAAGACATACCGCGAAGCACGCCGTGCTTTGGGAAAATGGCACGGTGACGGATATTTATCCAGATGCGCCAGCCCCGTGGTGGAATACGCCGACAGCAATCAATCAACGCGGCGATGTCGTTGGGTTTGCCGGCGACCCCGCCTTTGTTGAAGGCGACGTCCTACACGCTTTTATTTGGACCAGAGAAGATGGCATCCGACAGCTCAAACCTTTGCAACACCGCACTCCTGAACATGTAGACAGTGAGGCGTACGGTATTAATGAAGCCCGCCAGGTAGTCGGTGTCTCGTGCGGCACGGACGGTTGTCGTGCAGTTATTTGGGATCACAGTTCCGTGCCCACCGACCTCAACGATCGCAAAGGCAGCTATTCTGCTCATCTGGAAACCGCAAAAGACATAAATGACAAAGGAGAGATCACCGGCAGAGCTATTACTGATCCAAATACTGGTGCGAGAACAGCGTATTTGGCGGTACCTCTCGGGCGACAATAGGAAAGGAAAACAGGGCCGCTTTCTCAGCGCATGAACGCAGCTTCGCCCGTTCGAAAACGCACAAAACGCCGGATGTACGATCGATAAGATCGACATCCGGCATTTTTCTACTCACCCGGGGTTCGGGGGTGAAGCGGATTGGGGAGAGCGCGCGCCTCGCGCGCTGGGGAAGGCGCCCTCGCCTTCGCCAACTTTTAGAATGGGCCTGACTGGGCTCGAACCAGTGACCCTGCGCTTATCAAGCGCATGCTCTAACCAACTGAGCTACAGGCCCAAACATTTAGCGACTAAATGATTTAGCGATTTAATGATTGGCGTCAACAGCCACTCAACCACTGATTCGCTAAATCGTTGATTTGAAATGGAGGCAAGGGGATTACGCTCCCGCTAGTGCATCCAATAATGTTCGGTTCTTGTTAGATTTCAAAGACGTTTCTTGAGGAACGCCCGGCCCGATGCCGATTTCAAATAACGCTCGAACTTCACTGCACGCACTCGATCAGAGAAAGCGATGTAAGTTTTCAACCGCCAAGGTCGCCATTTCGCAGTGTGGAGAACTCGGCCCGCGTTATGATTTCTCATTCGCCTACGCAGGTCGTCCGTTAAGCCGATATAGAATCGACTAGCGTCGAGCTCGCTCTGCAGAATGTAGATGTAAAAGAATTTGCCATTTTTCATCGTTGGCTTGCCGAGTCGTAGCTCGCTGCGTTCGTGCCGACAAAGTGGAAGAGGTCCGCCTTCACTAAAGTTACGGCGCGACAGTCTTCGCTCTCCTCTTACGACGCGAGCGAAGACTGGAGGCAAGGGGATTCGAACCCCTGACTTCCAGCTTGCAAAGCTGGCGCTCTACCAACTGAGCTATGCCCCCTGTGAATGTTCGATTTTAGATTGCCGATCGAGGATTGCAAATGATGAGGAGCCAACGTCCTCACGCGTGCCGGACACTCGGACAGTTCGTGAACGGTGCATGTCCGCTTCCCCACGTGCGTCGCAACCACATGCTGGGAACCAGTGCGAGATCATCTCCGATTTTGTTGCTCAAAACTGGAAATAAACAAACGGCACTGGACCGGTTGCTGGGAACAGTTCGAGCGCCAAAAATGCGCAAACATATGCCGGAATTTGAATACGCGCCGGTTGCAAAGCCAGGCGATCAATAAACTGATTGCGTTCCTGGGCGACCGCCAGGAACAGAGAAATGAAAAGGAGCACGATCGTCCCAGTGGTCAGCAGGAATTCGCCAGTTACATGCTGGAAACCGAATAGCGCACTTAATACATATCCGCTGGTCTGAAGAGTTTTCGGACGAAAGAAAGCCGCGCTTAACACAAAGGCCGCAAACATTAAGCCAACGCTAAACGGAACGATATAGCGCTTTTTCATAACTCTATCGATCGCTGTGCCGACGGTGGCACGGTCGAAAAGACGGTAGCCGACTAATAGGAGACCATGGTATGCGCCCCAAGCGACAAATGTCCAGTTCGCTCCATGCCACAATCCCACGAGCACCATAACAACCAGCATATTGCGGTATAACACGAACCGCCCTTTTCTTCCCCTGCTGAAAGGCATAAACAAATAGTCCCGTACCCAGGTGGAAAGTGTAATGTGCCATCGCTGCCAGAGGTCAGGCGGATTTCTGGATAAGAACGGACGCGCAA
This sequence comes from Verrucomicrobiota bacterium, assembly GCA_003218475.1. GTDB lineage: Bacteria > Verrucomicrobiota > Verrucomicrobiia > Chthoniobacterales > UBA10450 > Udaeobacter. Next base: position 14,737 of record QHNR01000153.1, read on the forward strand.
AATTAAGTGGAAATTCAAAGCCGAGCAACTTGGCGCAACCGCGAGCGATGTCTGTGTAACCAGAGAAATCGAAGAATACCTGCATGAAAAACGCAAGACAACCTGACCACGCAGTCAGCCAGCCTGGGTGCGCAGCCGGATCGCTAAAGTAGGAGTCGGCCACGACCGCGAAACGATCGGCAAAAACCATCTTCTTTAACAAACCAGACAAAACAAGAATGATACCGCTCTGAATCATGATCGCTGCCGGACGCCGCCAGTACTGGATTTGGGAAATGAATTGCCGGGCCCGAATAATTGGACCTGCAATAAGATGAGGGAAAAATGCAATAAACAGCGCGTAGTCAATCAGGTTTCTGGCAGCCTTCATTTTTCCCCAATAGACGTCGAGGGTATAAGAAAGACTTGCGAACGTGTAGAAGCTGACTCCGACCGGAAGAACAACTTGTAGAACCACTGATGACTTAGGGATGTGGAGCAAGCCAGCCAAAGAACCAGCAAAGAAGTCATAGTATTTAAAAAAACCGAGAATTCCCAGGTTAACAACAAGGCTAATGGCCAGCAAAATTTTCTTCCGGCGGCCGCTTGTGACCTCCAGCCAAATTCCCAGGAAGTAGTCAACCACAGTGGAGGTCAAAATAAGGACTATGAATCGTGGGTCCCACCACATGTAAAATACATAGCTTGCACAGAGGAGCAGCAGTTTACCTACGCGAAACGGCATGCTGTAGAACAGCACAGCCACGATTAGAAAAAAGATCCAGTACTGGAAGCTATTGAATAACATTAGGGATAGCTGGCATGTGAATCGGCTGCTGCAAGCCGTGCCATGAGGTCATTAACTAGCCTTTCGGTAAACCTTTGCCGACCCTTGGCATTGAGGTGGAATGCATCGAAGTAGTAGTCGGGTCTTTCGAGAAAATCGAACGTTTGTTCGGGAAGGGAAAAGACTGTTCTCTGCTTCGTTACCTCGAGAAAAGGCGCGCGTTGTCCTACAGAGAAGGCAGGGAGTTCAGCAAACGGCCCCCGTGGAACCGGCGTAAGCACAATGGCAGTGGCACTCTTCGAATAGCGATTTAAAATTCGCGGGATCCAATCGCGCTGTAGCCTCAGGGAGTATTGCATTTCCGATTGAGACGGTTGTAATAAACTCTTCCGAATCGCTTCCCGCTGAGCTTCGGTTAGTCGTGGCGGGAAAGTCATCTGCCCTGTCGTGGCGTCATAGGACGTGCCCACCATGTCATAATCCCGTCCTTTATAAACAGCCCGGGCATGAACCATTGCCGACTCTCGTTGAACGTTTTCTATTCTGGCGATGGGATGTTCAAGAAAATGTGCAACATCGCTCTGATATGCCGATCCCCGCAATATGCATGCCGTGACTGCTCTGAACCGACCAGACCATTGCTGAAAAGCAGACGCAAAAGTGAAGCAGTCGCCATACCGCAACAGCGGGGCTGCCATGGAGATTCTCAAGGACTCAGCACTGGTCGGTTCGTAGCCAATACCGTAAGGCACAACAATCGCCCAGTAACGTTGCGCCGTTGCGTCCACTTCTCGAAGCATATAGTACCAAGTGTTTGCGGTAGAGGCAGGTTCAGCGAGAGTCACAAATTTGAATCCGGCTGCCGACCCAAGCTCGTCAGCCACAGTCGCAGAGAAGCCCTCTGCCATTCTCGAATCTCCCAAAACCAGCACTTCTTTCAGACCCGATGCTGGACGCTGTTTTTCGGCTCGCGTAATGACCGCCAATCGCCCTGCGTAGGAGTCGGGAGCTAGGATCGAGACGTACAATCCAGTATGAAAGATGACGCCATCCAGACACACGAAAGCAGCTATGCCCATGAGAAGGTTTCGTCCAACATGGAGTGGGCGCGGTGATGTCGTTGGCTCTGTAGGAAATGTTGTGCGCAGCGTTCCCGCCGAGCTGAGATAAAAAGCGATGTATACAACAACCATCAGAGCCACAATCAGGAGCCACCGGGCCTTACCTCGTAACAACGTCGTGCGGGGAGAGGCCTCGCTCTCCGTAGTTCCAGAAACGGTCAGTGCGGCAAGCAACGTCCTCCGTTGGTCATCGCCATAGAGCTCAAAAGCATAGGTACCTGGCCGAATCCACGGCGCCACGCGGCTCCCTTTGGCGCCAGTAGCGAACAGAGCCGGTTTGCCCTCGCTCGTTGTTACAAAAACGAAACCCATGGATCCGTTTCCCGTATCCCAGCTAATTTCGGTGCTGCCAGCCCCGCCAGCGACTGTCACATGCCCTGGGTTTGCCGTGATTGCGGGCGCACCCGAACTCTTCTCTTCATCGGTGTCAGCTCCAGATTGCTGCACGGCCGCTCCCATCGTATGCAGCGTTCCTACAAACACGGCAAGGTACATCAAAACAGCAGTCACCGAGCGAATCCTCGCGATTTTTCTCGACTTTGGCGCTTGACGCTCTGAATGCTTACACACCTTGTCCTGCAACGGTGACCCCGTGTTCACGGGTGATCATTTCGTTCAGTTTTAAACAGTCGCAACCGGAGGACCTCATGACTTACCGGATCATGATCGCGCATCGACAAGTTCGCTCCGGGCATTGGTTTCGGCCTTTTTCGCACGTTGCGCAAACGCCGCGGCAAATAATGCTCCCAACAGTGCTCCTGCACTATCCAACAGGACGTCGCGATCGGAGGGAGTCCGCGACCCGACGAATGACTGGTGAAATTCGTCGACGACGGCCAAAACTGCACACGCTAAAAGAACTGCGCCAAACAAGATCGGCGTTTTCGTGCGCAGAGTAGAGCCGCTCCAAAGTGCACGCCACAGCAGGAGAGCCAGAATCGCGTATTCGCTGACGTGCCCCAGTTTTCGGATTACGGTGTGGATCGTATTAATCGCTGCCCACGAAATGTGCGGGTTCAGCCAGCGCAAAAACGGAACGATAAATCGCGACGTATGCTGCGCCGACATTAGATCGGAGGAGCCGACAAAAATCACGCCGAGCCAAATCACAAGCGGCAGCCAATATTTGAGAAAGGATTTCATTCCGAACGTAAGGCGGCAAATCGGGGATCAGCAGAAGCAAACGCCGAACATCCAACATCGAACATCGAACGTCCAATGGGTACAAAGAAAGCGCTCGCCCTATTCAATTGAGCGTTGGACGTTCGACGTTCAGCGTTGGACGTTTGCTCAGTATGTCTGAGCTCCATCTCACTGCTCCCCTCACCTTTGAACCCTTTTTCGTGGAACGCATGTGGGGCGGGCGGCGTCTCGAATCTGAGTTCGGCAAGAAATTGCCGTTGCAGAAACGCATCGGAGAATCATGGGAAATCGTCGATCGGCCGGAAGCGCAGAGCGTCGTGGCGAATGGTCCGTTGAAAAACAAAACGCTGCACGATTTGTGGACTCAGCACCGGAAGCAAATTTTCGGAGATGCTCCCGAGGCTCCACGCTTTCCGCTACTACTGAAGCTTCTGGATGCACACGAGAGGCTTTCCCTACAAGTGCACCCGCCGGGACAATTCGCCGGAAAACTAGGCGGCGAGCCGAAAACTGAATTTTGGTACGTCGCCGCCGCCGATCCCGA
>QHNR01000021.1 GCA_003218475.1 Verrucomicrobiota bacterium
ATGCTGGCCTTTAACGACAATGTCGCTGCGAAGATCCGAATGACGGGCCAACAACGTCTGTTCGGTTTTGATGCCAGCATCCGACATGAACAAGATGGACGCTGCCGGCCCGACCAACGCGCGGATGACATACGCCTGATCATCAGCGATCGGCGAGCTCAAGCTACGTGGAGGGAACAGGACGTGCGCAGTGACCTCGCTCGACAGACAGAAACTGTCTCCCGCAGCCAGAGCAGCCGGTTTGATTCCGCGTTTTTGAAAGAGACGTTGCAATCGCCGGTGAATAGTTGAGCGATCTGGCGTCGGATTATCGAGTACGCGCACACGAGGAAAATCGTCCAGCAATTGTGCCGTTCCACCCAGGTGAAGAGCATCGCCATGCGTGAGCAGTAAGCCTGACAGCCGGTTTACGCCTGCCCAGTGCAAATACTCGCGAACCACACGTTCGTAGCTCCGGTCATTACCACAATCGAACAACCAATTCGCGCCTCCCATTTGCAAGTGAACGGCCGCTCCCGCGCCGACATCCAACACTGTGATCTTCGCGACCAGCTTTTCGGGCCAATGCGGCTGTTCGACGTAAAAATGCCCGCCAGGAATTTGCGCGAACAGATGGACAATGCCGATCACCAGCGTGGCCAGCGCCCAGTTGGCGTTATTAAAAATAACAGCAAGCCAGGGCAGCAGCGGCGCTGAAAGAAGTGAAAGGAGCGCAATGGCGAGAACGAAGAATGCGATGGGAACAACGACGAGGTTCGCGAACAATGAAATCGGTGTAACCAGATGGAAATACCACAGAATTAATGGCAGTGAGCCTGCCCAGGCTGCAAGAGAAACGCTGCTTCCACGACAGAGCCAGTAAAAGCCTGCGTGCATCCAACGTCGCGGGCCGCGGACGAGAGAGCGTGGCAAAAAAGGATCGGGCGCGCTCCAATGTTGTAAGAACGCGGAGAGAGGATCCGCCAGCAGTATAATGGCGCCTACCACGGCAAAAGAGAGTTGAAAGCCTGTCGAAAAGAGTTCGTTTGTGTCCCAGCAAAGAAGAAAGAATGCCGCCGCAGCCAGGCTGTTAAAGACGAAAGCTTTTCGGTCGAAAAAGAAACCGCCGAGTAAAATCGAGCTCATTACCGCCGCTCGCACGCTTGAGATGTGTAATCCGGTCACTGCAGCGTAAAAAAGAAGGAGCGGAATGATGAGCGCTGCCGCTGACTTGCGCGAAAGCCGAGCGACCGTCGCCAGCATCCACAATAACGCAGCGACAATTCCCACGTGCAGACCAGCTACAGCGAAAAGGTGAAGAGTACCGGTTTGTTGAAATGCTTCCTCGATGTCCTCCGGCGTCTGGTGCCTAAGGCCAAGCACGATGCCGCTGAGAAAATTCTGCACCTCAGGTGCGTCCTCCAGCCCTCGGCAAAGTGCGTTCTGCATCCAACTCCGCGACTTCTGCGCTGCGCGTAAGATCCGGTTGCCACCGCCCTGTCGAATCAGCGTCGCGTCCTCTGGATAGCGAACGAAGAGCAGTCGACGAACATCGCGGCGCTCGAGATAAGAACGCATATCGAATTCGCCGGGATTTCGCGGCGGCGGTATCGGCTCGGCAGTTCCAGAAAACTTTAGTTCATCGCCAAATTCCGGCGCGCCTTTCCAACGGACCTGCCAGACGGCGTGCGTGGATTCTTTCCTGCCCTCCAGGTCAATTGATTTGAGCTTGAGTAAAAAGGTAGCGAATCCGCTTGGCGCGGTTTTTGGCTCGCTGGTCACACATCCGATTGCTGTGACGACTCGTGACCGGCTGCCCAGTTCGTCAGCGAGCCGCTGACCTTCCGTGTTCATGATCTGGAAATTGTGCAACAGGAAAAAACCAGCTCCGACGATGGCGTGTGTCGGGAGCAGTCTCGGCCAGCGCGCTACAGTGAGAATGCAGAGCGCGAGGATTATCGCTGTTGGTGTCACGGCGACCGATGGAAGCGGAAAGATTTCCGCTGCGATAATTCCCATTGCGGCCATAAGCGCCAAACCGACGAATGGCTGGCGCGGTGCACTGAGCAATTTCATCTGTTGGGCTTTTCGCTTATCCAGCCTTTACAAGGCAAGCCGCAATCGCGGGGATGTTAAAGATGAGGGAGAAACGTTCAACTAAGGGTGTCATCCTGAGCGCAGCGAAGGACCACCCAATCGAAGCCGAAATCACGCAGATTACATTCAAGATCGTGACGCGGACAATCCGGTCTGCGTGATCTCCTTGGAACCCTTGCAGGCACGATTGCCTGTATCACGCCCCCGCCGTAATTTTCCCAGGTGCACGATCTATTCGAAGAAAAGCAAGAGATTGAGACCGCAGACAGCGCTGCGCCGCTCGGCACGCGCATGCGCCCACGTTCGCTGGAGCAACTTGTCGGCCAGGAACACATTCTTGCGCCTGGCAAACTGTTGCGGCGCGCTATCGAGGCGGATCGTTTGCCATCAGTGATCTTTTCCGGGCCGCCGGGAACCGGCAAGACCACGCTGGCCCGGATCATTGCGGAGATCACGCACGCGAAATTCATTCGAATCAGCGGCGTGGAAAGCAATGTTGCCGAGATGCGCCGCGTCATCGCCGCGGCGACGAATCGCCTCCGCACCTCCGGACAAAAGACCATCCTGTTCATCGATGAGATCCATCATTTCAACAAAGCGCAACAGGACATTCTATTGCCCGATGTCGAATCTGGAAATCTCCGCCTGATTGGCGCGACCACTTACAATCCGTTCTTTTATGTGAACAGCGCGCTCGTCTCGCGCTCGCAGGTCTTTCGGCTTGAACCGCTCAGCGTCGAACAACTCGAACAGCTGATCGATCGCGCGTTAGCCGACAAAGAGCGCGGTCTCGGAAATTACAACGTAAAGATGGACAAGGAGGCGCGCGGTCATCTAGCAAAACTCAGCGACGGTGATGCCCGCAAATGCCTAAACGCGCTCGAGATTGGTGTGCTCACGACGCAAGCAGATGCGCGCGACGTTGTTCATTTCACGCTCGCGGTTGCCGAGGAAAGCATTCAGCAAAAAGCGGTCGTGTACGATCGCGCAGGCGACGCGCATTACGACACGATCAGCGCATTCATAAAAAGCATGCGCGCGTCGGATGAAAAAGGCGCGATGTATTGGCTCGCGAAAATGCTGCATGCTGGCGAAGACTTCCGATTCATCGCGCGGCGCATCGTGGTTTTTGCGAGCGAGGATATCGGTCTCGCCGATCCAGAAGCCTTGCCGCTAGCGATCGCGACCCAACAAGCGGTTGAATTTGTCGGCATGCCCGAAGCGCGAATTCCCCTCGCGCATGCGACCGCTTACATGTGCCGCGCGCCTAAAAATCGCGAAGCCTACGATGCGCTGAATGGAGCGAGCGAAAAGATCGAAATGGAACGAACAAAGCGCGTCCCGGAACGTCTAAAGAACATACATTTCCCGGTAAATCCGGAGGGATGAGGGCGCGAAGTGCGAGCGGCGTCTGATTTCGATCGTCTCGCTTCGCATATCGCGATCTGAGCCTGCGCGATTTGGTGTGTGACTTCAGAATTACGTGCGCAAAGATGTTCCCGGCAACTACAGGGTGGCAGCTGTGCTCCCCAGAACTAAAGGTCTTTGCAAAGTCTATGAGACAGTTTGGAAATGGAGCGCTCGTCCGTTTTCTCCGGCTGATTCGTTTTTCGCACACGATCTTTGCCCTGCCGTTCGCTCTGGGCGCGCTGGTGGTGGCGGCAAATGGCTGGCCGTCGTTGAGAATTCTCGTTTTGGTTGTCGTATGCATGGTGTTCGCGCGCACGGCAGCGATGCTTTTCAACCGGCTGGTTGATTGGTCGCTTGATCAACGAAATCCGCGCACTGCTTCGCGTCATTTGCTCGTTTCAAAATCCGTTGCTGTCACTTTGCTCGTCTTGAGTTCTGCAGGATTCGTTGCGTCGGCAGCGGCAACTAATCGCCTGACGTTTCTGCTCGCCCCCGTTGCGCTGTTTGTGATTTTTTTCTACTCGGTCACGAAACGGTTTACCAGCGCGACGCACTTCTTTCTGGGATTGGCATTGGCGGTCGCTCCAATCGGCGCTTGGGTCGCGCAGACGGGACGTATCGATCTTGCGCCGGTCGTGCTTGCGGCCGGCGTGATTTGCTGGGCCGCGGGATTCGATCTGATTTACGCCACGCAAGATTACGATTTCGACCGACGCGAAGGTATTCGGTCGCTGGTAGTAAAACTCGGGATCACGCGCAGCCTCCGGGTAGCGCAGCTGTTGCATCTTCTCACTTTTGCAGCGCTGGTCGGCTTTGGTCTCGTGGCGAAACTTGGCCCGTTCTATTACTGGGCGATGGCCTTGGTTGCAGCGGCGCTGGTTTACGAACACAAGATCGAGAAACTCGATTTGGCCGGAATCAATCGCGCGTTTTTTCAAAGCAACGCATTTGTTAGCGCGGTATTTCTCGTCGCGGTTTGCGTGGATCGATTGATGAGGTAGGGCGATTGACCTCAATCGCCTCGGCGGTTCGGTGAACCGCCGCTACCTACATCGCGTTTAGCATGGCCACGCGTCTCTGGTGCCGCCCGCCGTCGAAGCCGGTTTCGAGCCAAACGCGCACGATGCTCAGTGCAAGATCTTCTGGGATCAGACGCTCACCGAGTGAAAGTACGTTAGCGTCATTATGTTGCCGCGAGAGCCGGGCCGACTCTTCGTTCCAACAAAGCGCGCAACGGACGCCGTGCACCTTGTTCGCTACCATCGCCTCGCCGTTGCCGGAACCCCCAAACACAATGCTTCGTTCGCACTCGCCCCGTGCTACTGCTTCCGCTGCCGGACGAATAAAAAGCGGATAGTCCACCGGGTCTTCACTGAACGTGCCGCAGTCTTTCACTTCGTGCCCGAGCGAGCCTAGCAATTCTTTTACCTTTTCCTTGTAACGAAAACCAGCGTGATCTGAGCCGAGGGAAATCTTCATTAGACACGAATTACACTAATTGCCACGAATTTCATATTGCTTGAGTCAATCCGTTTTAGCCAATTCGTGTGAATTCGTGAAATTCGTGTCTCTCTTCTGCTTCAACGCTTCAACCAATCACCCTGCATGCAGTCTTGCCAGTTCGCTCCAGATCTCACGTTCGCGTTCAGTTAGTTTCTTCGGCACGTTGATCTGGACAATGACATAGAGGTCGCCGCGCTTACCAGAGACTCCAGGCAGGCCGCGTTCGCGCAGACGAAACCGCTGCGCACCCTGGGTCCCTGGCGGAATTTTCAGGCGCACTTTCCCTTCGAGAGTGGGCACAAGCAATTCAGTGCCAAGCACTGCCTGCCACGGCTCGATTTTCACCTCGTGAATCAAGTCACTGCCTTCGACTGTAAAATCCGGGTGTCGCGCCAGACGCACGCGAAGAAAGAGATCGCCGCTTTTTCCTCCGCGTGCGCCCGCTTCGCCCTGACCGCGCAAGCGGATTCGCTGTCCTTCGTGGACGCCGCGCGGGATCTTAACCTGGTAATTTTCCACTTTATTTGAGCCAGCCCGGCGCAACGAGACTGTTCGGGTCGAACCGTGCAATGCTTCTTCAAGCGTGACCATGATATCGGCTTCGACATCGGCGCCACGTTCCGCCGTCGCCTGACGTCCGCCAAATCCACCGAAAGCCGAACGGCCGCGGCCACCGCCGAAAAATGCTTCGAAGAAGTCGCTGAATCCGGTTCCGTCGAACTCGAATTGAACTCCGCCGCCATCGCCACCCCACTGATAAAATCCGCCGCCGGGTCGCTGTCCTTGCCGTTGCCAGTCAGGCGGTGGCTGGAACCCGCCCGGACGATTCCAATCCGCGCCGAGTTGATCGTATTTCTTGCGCTTCTCGGGATCGCCCAGCACCTCATACGCTTCGTTGATTTCCTTAAACTTTTCCTCAGCGACCTTTTTGTCCTTGGCAACGTCGGGATGATATTTCCGTGCCAGCTTGCGAAACGCGCTGCGAATCTCGTCGTCGGTGGCCGTTTTCGGAACACCGAGTGTCTCGTAATAGTCTCGGAACTGTACGGGCATTTTCTCTCAAGCTTGTGCCTTCGCTCGGTTCGCGCAACTTTTTGAACGATGCGCGAGCTGGGAAAATTCATCTTGATCATCGGTGTGATCACCACGCTGGTGGGCCTGGTGATGTGGAGCGGCTTCGCTCCGAAATGGCTGGGACGATTGCCGGGGGATATCCGGATCGAGAGGGAGCATTCGGTATTTTATTTTCCGATCGTCACCTGCATCATTCTCAGCATTGTCCTGAGTTTGCTGCTGTCGCTCTTCTCAATGTTCCGGCGCTAAGGAGTTTTCAATCACCCTGGGATCTCAAGCGCTGTAGCCACGGGCCTGTGGCCCGCTCTGACCTTGCACACTATCTGACCGTATGCGAACGGCTCTCAGGGCCGTGGCTACAAAAATTATTCAAACCCAACTCGATCAACATGTGTCGGCGCTGCTGCGCTGCCGTCGCTGCTCGCGTATGAAATCGACGCCGGTCTCGGGGGGCCCAATCGTCAGCGACGTGATGATTGTTGGGCAGGCATCTGGCCCGAGAGAGCCTGTTTTGCAACGACCATTCGCGCATACCGCTGGCAAAACGCTCTTTCGCTGGTTCGAAGAGTACTGCGGCATGAATGAGGTTACTGTTCGATCGAGAATTTATTTCGCAGCAGTCTGCCGCTGTTTTCCCGGTAAGAATTCCAGCGGCACAGATCGCGTTCCGGCGCCGGACGAGATTCACAACTGCTCGTCTTGGATGGACAATGAGATCCGAATCTTGCAGCCGCGTCTCATCATTCCAGTCGGCCGATTAGCCATCATGCAACTCATCGACTGTCCGAAGCTGGACAAAGTGATTGGTCGCAACTTTCGAGTGGAACGCGCAGGACACCGCTTCGATTTAATTCCATTGCCGCATCCCTCCGGCGCATCACCATGGCACAAAATTTCGCCAGGTTGTGAGTTAACCAAACGCGCGCTCAAACTAATCGCGCGCCATCCTGCGATCGCGGCGCTCTCTAAACGAGAACGCCGCTACAGTGGCCTAGCCTGAATTCGGTGTTGGACGTTCGGCGCTTGGCGTTGGACGTTTTACGAATGTCTTCCATGGGTGCAACTCGTTCTGAAATTCCCGAGTCTGACAAATGGGACCTTTCGCATCTTTTCATCGACGTCGGAAAATGGCAGGAGGACCTCGCCTGGCTTCAGCGCACCTATCCGAAATTTCAGGAGTGGAAGAGCAAAGTAGGTGAATCAGCACAAACTTTGGCTGCGGTTCTTGCGTTTGAGAAGTCCCTCGAGCAGAAGATGGAGCGTGTCTATCACTACGCTTCACTGCAATTGGCGGAGGACGGCACGAACAACGAATACCTCGCACGTGTCGGACAAGTTCAGAATCTGCTAACCAGGATCGGTGAAGCGGCGGCGTTTATCGTTCCCGAAATCATGGCGATCGACGACGAAAAGTTCGCACGTTTTATTGTCGATCCGGCGTTGAAGGATTGGCGAATCAAGTTGCACAAAATCCGGCGGATGAAGCCGCACGTGCTCTCCGAGCCCGAGGAACGTTTGCTCGCTCTGGGCAGCGTCGCGCTCAGCGGTTACGACGACACATTTTCGCAGTTGACCGATGTGGACATGAAGTTTGGCGTTTTGATGGATGAGACCGGACGCGAAAGACCGCTCACCCAAAGTTCGTTCAGCTCATTTTTGGTGAAGCGCGATCCTGAGCTGCGCAAACGCGCTTTTCATCAGTTTTACACGGAATTTCGCGACCATGAGTACACGCTTGCCGCGTCGCTCGCCTATTCTGTCAAGGCGGACGTCTTTCGCGCGCGAGCGCGGCGCTACTCATCTGCGCTCGAAGCGGCGCTGTTTCCCGACGATATGCCGATCGCAGTCTATGATGGCTTGATCCAATCAGTCCGGGCGAACTTAAAACCGCTATTTCGCTATTTCGATCTGCGCCGCCGCGTTCTTGGTTTGGACGAACTTCATCATTACGACACATACATCCCGCTCGTTTCGGAAATCGAGACATGCTTCACTTTTGATCATGCCGTGGAAATGGTTTTGGCGGCGCTGGCTCCGCTAGGGAAGGAATATGTTGACGCGCTGACGGAAGGTTTGCGCTCAAAGCGCTGGTGCGATCGTTACGAAAGTAAAGGCAAACGGAGCGGCGCGTTTTCGTCCGGAAGCTACGGTGCGCCACCGTACATCCTGATGAACTACAAGGAGGACGTCTTCGCCGATGTGTACACGCTCGCGCACGAGACTGGCCACTCCATGCACAGTTGGTTCTCGCAAAATGCACAGCTGTTTCAGGATTACGAGTATCCGATCTTCCTGGCCGAAGTGGCCTCGACGTTCAACGAAGAATTGCTCACGCGTCATCTGCTCCAAACAACCACGGATTCGAAGATGCGGGCTTACATCATCAACCGGCAAATCGATGACCTACGCGGCACGGTCTTCCGGCAGACGATGTTTGCCGAATTCGAAAAAATCATTCACGCCGTCGAGGAACGTGGCGATGCGCTAACACTCGCGGTCTTTAAATCGGAATATCACAAACTCCTGGAGACTTATTTCGCCGAAAATTTCGTGCTCGATCCCGAGCTCGACCTCGAATGCGTGCGCATCCCGCATTTCTACCACGCCTTCTACGTTTACAAATATGCGACAGGAATTTCCGCTGCGGTGGCGCTTTCGCAGCCCGTGCTTTCCGGCGAGTCAGGAAGCGTGGATGCGTATCTGAATTTCCTGCGCTCGGGCGGCTCTAAATTTCCGCTGGAAACGTTGAAGGCCGCAGGCGTGGATATGACCACACCTGCACCAATCGAGAGTACGTTGCGCTTGTTCGAACGCCGGCTCGCAGAACTGGAAGAACTTCTGCTGTAACAAGGAGTCTCATTTGTAGCGGCAGCCGTATCTACCGCACCTGAGATATTGCAAGCGACACGCCTGCCGCTACAGATTCCGACGATGCAACTGGAAAGCAGCCAACTTCTGCAACATCTGAAACCGCTGTTCCAGGAGAATTTCGAGAGATTTGGCGAGCTCGGGGCCGCGGTGTCGGTTTGGCAAAATGGAAAGCCGATTATCGATCTTTACGGCGGATTTCGCGATGCACGCCGCGAAAATCCGTGGACGAGCGACACACTTGTTCTGGTCTGGTCGGCAACGAAAGGAATCGGCAGCGCATGTGTCTTGCATGTATTGCAAGAACACAGCATCAACCTCGAGCGACGGGCAGCAGAGTTCTGGCCCGAGTTCGCACAGAGTCGGAAAAACGAGATTACGCTCGCACAGTTGCTCTCGCATCAGGCGGGGCTTTGCGCTTTGGATCAGCGAGTTGATGTCCTGGATTACGACGCCGTGATTCGGGCGTTAGAGGAGCAAAAACCATTGTGGCCACCAGGCACTGCACATGGCTATCACGCGCGGACGTTTGGATTTCTTCTAGACGAACTCGTGCGCCGCATCGCCGGGAAGCCGCTGTCGGAATATTGGCAGGAAAATTTTGCCCGACCGCTCAATCTTGATTTTTGGATCGGTCTTCCAAAAAAGCAAAATTCGCGCGTCGCAACGATGTACGCCGCTAAAGCCGGCAAGCCGCCCGAACCAAAACAGTTTTATGCGGATCTTGTCAGGCCCGGCACCCTCGCCCGCAAAACATTCACGTCCCCCTACGGATTGAACGCGATCAGCAAGATGAATGATCCTCTAGTGCGCGCGCAGCCGATCGTTTCGTTTGGCGGCATTGGGAGCGCCTCCGCGCTGGCGAAATTTTATTCCATGCTTGCGAACGGCGGGAAAGCCGATGGCCAGACATTCTTCTCAGGAGAAACACTCGAACGGACGAAGACGACATTGTCAGATGGCGTCGATCGCGTTTTCCAAATGCCGACAGCGTTTTCAGCTGGCTTTATGAAAGATGCACGAGAGACGACGCGAAGAATTTTCGGCCCATTACGAACTTGCTTCGGACATCCCGGCGCAGGCGGCAGTCACGCCTTTGTCGATCCTGAAAACAAAATCGCGTTCGCCTACGTCATGAATCAAATGGAGCAATCTCTTTTGCCGAATGAGAAATCGCTGCGACTGATCGATGCGATTTATCGTTGCGCTTGAGATGTGATCTGTAGCGGCGGGCGTGTCGCCTGCCAATCTGGAATGCAGCCGGCACGGCTGCCACTACAGGTTATTCGCCGATTATCGCGAGCGCGATTTTGCGACGATGCGGCGCACGACGATGTTCAAAGAGGAAAATGCCCTGCCAGGTGCCGAGCTGCATTTTTCCTTCAAGAATCGGCACGGTTTCGCTGGTGCGCGTCAATGCCATGCGGATATGCGATGGCATGTCGTCGCTGCCTTCGGAACTGTGTGTGAAATAATCTGAGTGTTCAGGCACCAACCGGTCGAAGAACTCTTCCAAGTCACGGCGCGCACTTGGGTCGGCGTTTTCCATAATGAGGAGGCTGCAACTGGTGTGCTGAACAAAAACCGCCACTGCCCCACTTCGCACCCCACAGCTATCGATCTTCGACTGCACATCTTTGGTGATTTCGTACAGTCCTTTACCTTTGGTGCGAAGTTCGAGTTGTTCGTGGCAGATCGTCATGGGTGAGCCGTTCAAAGTACAATTTTGTCATTCCGACCGAAGCGGACGAATCTCTAATTATCCGGCCACTCGCAAGAATGGAATGCATTTAGAGATGTCTCGACTCGGCTCGACATGACAACCACAAAACAACCTCGCGGGGAACATTCGTCCCCTGTTAAACCCGATGGAGCTATGTTCCTGGTAGGCGGGCGTTTTAGAAATATAGCGCGCCCATGGCGCTCCAAAATGGAGAGTGACCAATGAAAGTGCGAGTGCAGTTTTACGCGCAACTGCGCGATCTAATTGGAGCGCGCGAGATGGACGTCCAGCTGGCGGAAGGCGCGACCGTGGGTGACTTACTCGAGAAAATTTATGCGCAGCAACCCGCGCTTCGCCTGCACGACAAAAGCATTTTGATCGGCGCAGGCGTGGAGTTTGTCGATCGAAATTACATGCTGAAGCTGAACGAGGAGATTGCGATTATGCCGCCCGTGCAAGGAGGGTAAACAAGGAGCGGTCTCTAGTCCGCCGTCTAGAAAGGGCGGATTGGAAACCGCCGTCCTTGGAGTTCAATCCCTGAAGTTCTTGAAACTCGTTGCCACCCCGAAGTCGCGACCCTTCACAAATTGGATGACAGTTTGTAGTTCATCTTTCTTTTTTCCCGTGACCCGGATTTGTTGGTCCTGCAATTGGCTTTGCACCTTGAAGCCTTGTGACTTGATCGCCTGAATAATTTCTTTTGCTTTGTTTCCTTCGAGGCCCTGTTTGATTTTCAATTCCTGCCGGGCATGACCAACCGATGACAAGGCGGGTTCTTCCTGTTCGATATTGCGCAGATCGACCCCACGCCTGGACAATCTTCCGATGACAATCTCCCGCAGCGCTTTCAGGTGCGCCGCATCGTCGGCTGTCAAAACAAGCTTGTTTTTTTCCGAAATGATTTCTGTTTGCGCGTCCTTCAAATCGAAGCGGGTGGCGAGCTCTTTGCGCGCTTGATTAATCGCGTTGTCGATTTCCTGGTTGTCGACTTCTGAGACTATGTCGAAAGATGGCATCTCCGATTGGGGATTTTAAATTGCGGATTGCGGAGTAAGCAAATCACTTTGCCTACGGCCTGGCCTCCACAATCTTGATGTTGCCTTCCCTCAGCCGGAATTTAATTGTCGCCTCGCCTCCACCGTTCACTAGCGCATCTACCTTCGTGCCCCTGGCGGTCGACGGTTTCGCAACTGCGCGATTTTCAAAATCATTGAAGATCTCTCCGTGTACCGCTTTGGCAAGGAGGTGGAAAGCACCACCAACAGGAAGATACGCCCATGCGTTTCCCTGTGCGAGATTCACCTCAGCGGTAAACGTGCTCTCTTCCCACCAATCATACGACAGGATGAGATTGCCGCGCCGGATCCCGAGGTTCAAGTTGGTAAAGCAGTTGCGAGCGAACACCCGGCCTTCACCTAACCGGGCGTGCGTGGTTGCTCCGCGCAATCCATCCACCAGAATCTCGCCCGCATTCAAGTCCAGTCCCGAGATGTTAGCCGTTGCCGGAACAACGACAGTGTAATCAACCGTGCCCGAGCGATCGAACAGACCCCACTTGGGTCTCGGAGGAAATTTGGTGGTGATGGAAACAGAGCCCGGCTTAGTCGAGACATCGATCGTGATCTGCGTCAGCCGCGAGCGGCGGTACGCCCTCTTGATGGCGCGCACCCGCATCTCATTCGTGTTTGAGCCATAGACGAAGATGGCGCCATCACCGTTCTGAACGGTTATGTTCGCGGTCGGTTCAACCGTGTAGAGGTGTTCGAAGGTCTCTTCCAAGACGCGATCGCTCTCCGACCCGCAGCCGGCAAGCGACAACAGCAGTGTGACAACGATCGGGCCAAACTTGAGCCTCTTATTGAGAAGTGATCGCACGCACAAATTCTATGAGCGCGCGCAGGTTGTTAATCAAGGGAAGAGCTGCGGTGATTGTGATAATTGCAAAAAGCGCGGCTTCACTTCGGAAATCGCGGCGAGCTTCATTCTTGAAGTAATCGCCGGCGATTTTCCAAAATGATCGTGGCGGATTGCGGACATAGCGTGCGCTGGATCCCTCGAAGGTGATAGAATGATAGTTGGAATCTGTGATCGGGGCCGGACGATCGTAAGGCATGACGCGATCAAACGCGTCGCGGTGAGTGCTCTTCGGGGTTGTTGACGCTATTGGTTTCATGATTTCGACAGGTATTTATTTCCTATGAGATGCGTCCCGCAGCTCGATTGGATTCAAACTTTGTTGCCGCATGAGAATTGTTCGTCCCTAGGAGCCGGCCAGAAAGTAAGAGCTGGCAGGGCAGTCGGCATCACTCAGGGCATTTCAACGCCGCTGACGATTCCACCAAGATGACCGGTGAGCGTAATCGCCATCAGCGCGAACAACGTCACCGTGACATAACTGACACCCAGCGAGATATTCTTTGCGCGCAGCCGCGAGCGCATCCAGCAAAGAAAGAAGATCAGCAAAGCGGAGGTCACTGCACAAATCATATGCAACCGTAAATTGCCTTTTAGGGTCGCGCCTTCGAGTTGCCATTGCCAGGCGCCCAGACCGGTGGCAATCGCCAGCGGGAGAGTCAGCGCTGCGCCCAGCAGATTGTAATAGGCAACGGCTGCAAGGATCGGTTTCTTGCGCCACACTGCCAGTAAATCGAACACAACGCTCGCGATAAACAGGCCGATCGGAAAATGAATAATCACCGGATGCTGCGCATGCCCGGCGAGGAGAGCAGCCTTCAGATCGAAGGGATTTAGGGAATGGGCATGTGCCAGAAATAGTTTCATAACGTTCACAGGCCGCTACAAAGGAGCGTCAATCGCCTTTCCTACTTCTCGACCACGATTGTCCCAGTCATCTTCGGGTGAACCGAGCAAAAATAGGTGTAGGTACCGGGAGCGCCTGCTGTGATCGTGAACTCTTGATCCGTGTCGAGCGCGGTCGATTTCTTAAACTGCTTCTCGACGCTCACGACGGTATGAGGTTCCTCATCTCGGTTAATCCAGGTAACCTTCTCCCCAGCCCTGACCGTTATGGTCTGGGGATTGAAGGCGAAGTCTTTGATCTCTATTCTATTTTGCTTGCTGCCGGTGCCATCGGCTTCCTTCATTTCGCCAGCGAGTGCAAAGATAGATAGATTGAGGAAACTGATGGCGCATAATAGTGCCATTTTCTTATTTCTCTGAGTTAGTGTTTTCATAGTTAGGTTAGGTTTGGTTAGGTTAACTGAGGTTGGAATCGACGACGGCGAGGGTAGTTTTGCCTTGCTTATACTGAACGCTCGTTAGGCCAAGCATGCTCCGCAGTTTTTCAGCCGGCACTTTCATAGGACCGGGCGACGCCGCGGTTCCAGGAGCAGGCTGAGGGAAGGCGGTGGACATCGCGGTATGGAAAGTGACGTTACCTTCGACTTTCTGGAGCACCTGATGGATGTGACCGTTTAGCACCGTCACTGAGCCGAACCCTTTCAGATATCCTAGAGCGCGTTCGCTGTCGCTTGTTCCCCAGCCCCATTGGGGATAAACCGCCCAGAGAGGGATGTGCGCGAAGACAACAATCGGCGTGCTCGTTCCGAGACCTTTTACATCGGCCTCAAGCCACTCGAGCTGCTCATCACCAAGCTGCCCCAGACCGCCGGCCTGAAGGTCTAGGACATTGACCAGAGCAATGAAATGGACACCGTTCTTGTTGAAGCTGTACCAACCGGAGCCTTTGCCTTCGACGCTCTTTAAATACCGTTCGCGGTAAAGTTTTCCGCCATCGTTGAGCACATCATGCTCCCCGGGCACGTAAAAGACATCCTTTGTTCGGCAACTCTTGAGAACCTCATCGAAGGTGTCGAACTCCTCGGGCTTTGAGAGTTGCGTGATATCACCTGTATGAATAAGGAAAGACGGCGGAGTAGGCATCGCGTTTATGCGATCGAGAGCAATTTTGAAAGTCGCCGTGACATCCTTATTCGCCTCCTTGTTAAAGCCGATATGGCTGTCGCTAATTTGCAGAAAGCTAAGGTCGGTAGCTGGCAGCGGCGCGCCGGCCTTCGCAATTTGTGCCAAAGTTTTCGACGCGAGTACGCCGCCGCTGATCGTCCAAAGTAGGCCGGTACCGGCCCATGCCATGCAATGGAGAAAGCCGCGGCGATCAATGCCGTCATGTTCGTGGTCGTGAGAAATGTAATCGGACATAATATTGATTTTTCTTTGTGGTTACTTGGTAGGTTGCTTTACACCTGTGCTTACTGATTTCGCGCGACTTTATTCCCGAAATTTCTTGGCATCAGAGCGCGAGCCGCCGTAGTTTTCCACAGTTCCTGCTTTGCGGTTGCTAACTTTTCGTCGCTTGTCTTTGCAAAAACGCCGCGCTAAGGCGTCGGCCTACAGCGCGGCGTCTGAATTCGCGAAGTACGGTTCAATCACCGACTTCTCTCTCGGCCGCGTCCGCAGCGCTCGCCAGAGAATTGAGTAACTGGAAGAACTGAGGCGGTTGTCCTCTGAAGAGCCCGTCAGCAATGAAGCTGTTGATAGCGCCCCGCGCGTCTAACTGCCCTGGACCGCTCGGGCGAATGATGGCACAGGGAGGCAGGTTTCGACTGATGAATTCGCACGGCTCGGGCATGATCAGGTTGGCTTGCAACGTTTCCGGCTGCCCGGTGGTCAGGTCGATAAACGTCACCGTTGAATTGTTGATTGGGTCGACGTCGGTCAACGGAGTGGCATTGCCTGCCTTGTCCTGCCAGGTTTGAAAGTGCATGATCTCGGATCCGCCGATGCTAAGGAGGATGCGTAGAACTTCGAGACTGGTTACTTTCTGAGCCAGCGTCGCGTAAAGGCTCGTGCCACCTTGTTCAATATAACCAAAGTGAAATCCGGCCGTGAAAGCAATCGCCTTAACATGATCACTGGGGTTATTTGGGTCGCCTAGCTCATCGTCGTTTCTCGGAATCGCGGTATGCAGCCCAATGTTTAAACTGGGGACTGCATTCGGGAAGGTTGCGCCGAAATCAGGGTTGGTCGTGCTGCGGTAGCGGGTCCACCAACTGGTGTCTACAGTGAGCTGCTTAAGGTTTGTAAGCCGTCCAGTTTGCGGCACGAACGAGACTTGGCTGGGTGGCAAGTTGGCGAACTGCCTTAGGTTGACCTGCCGCTCGCCTTTGGATCTTAAATAGGCATTTAGGAAAGCCGCGTGACTTAGCTCATCATCGGTGTTGTCGGAAATGTACTGCGGCTGGTCTCCATCCAGAATTTCAAGGCCAGCTCGATATCCCGATTCTGGTGAATCGACTCCTCCAAGCTCCTTGTATTGTTGCCAGAGATCGGCCTCGATAAGTTCGGCAGCGGCGAGGAGCTGGAGGATCGCCACATCACCTGGTGTGAGCGTTTGGCTGCCATTAGCTGCTAAAGTCTTGCCGGAGCCGCGTAGCAAAGCGGCACCGGGTACGAGTAGAGCTGCGCCCAGTCCAAGGCGTCGGAGAAAGGATCGCATGGCTAGGCGGCTAGGTGCTGGGAACGCGGTGGCTAATTGCGATGATTCTGTGGCCTCTTTGGCGCCGTTGTCGTCGGAGTGATAAGTATTAGATTGCATAAGAATGTGGGTTTTATTTTGGTTTTCTTTTTGGTTTTGTTTAGGTGCTTGGCAGATTGCCTCACACCTGTCCTTTACCAATCCGGCGCATTTTTATTCCAAAAATCTTTGAGAGTAAGACATGAGGTTCTGGCGTTACCCAACCGGATCACCAGTAAGATTTCTGCGCCATTGTTTGGCGCCCAGAGCGAAATTGGCGCTGCTCCATTGGGTAGCTGCGATGGGATTTCCAGTAGCGTTATTGGCAATACTTTCCCTTCGTTCACCTCATCATTGCACTTTCGCAGCCAGATCACTACGTCGGCTCCTTCACGCGCCACTGCTTCAGCAATAGCTCGCCCGACGGAATGTTTGCCACCGATTACGACGACCTTCTTTCCTGTAAGGTCAAGGGTGATAAGTCAGGCCTCCGCTTCTGGAATTAATCGATCGTCACGATGGAAAAAACTCTTGATCAGATCGTATTGTCTCCCAGTACTTTGGACCTCGATTAAGAATCGCGTGATGCCACCACCCATCTGATGAACAACGAGATCGCATCCGTACGAGTGGAGCCTCTCTCGTGCGATACGCGCGACCTCTGCATCGAGTGCTTCTTGCGTCATGAGTCCGCCTGAACGCAATTGGTCTAGTTCCTTTAACGCGATGGCGGCCGCTTTGCGGATTTTGCGAACGCGATCGTCGTACTCTGCGTCAAACTCATTTCCCGTTTCGGAGTTCATCGGTCAGTTTGTGCTAAGCGCCTTGTCTCCTTCTCCCAGAGATCCAAGTCAAGGATCGTCTGCTGACCATCCTTGATAACAACGAGGACGCGGCCGTATCCGTCTCTCTCCGACCGAGCTACGACGGCGTAAGTCCCAACTGGCAGAGCCACGACCTCGGGAATTTCATCGGCCGGGAAACGTTGGTTCTTGACCTTTTTAAAGAGCTTTCCGTCGATCGTGTAGATGGCGTAAGAGCTGTGTGGAAAGTACCACGCGTCGCCATCGTTGAATTCATCGATGGCCGAATAGACCTTGAGATATCCTAGTGCTAACTCAGTTCTATAATCCAAGTTCCCTGGTCTTATTGGGCCGGGAGACAACGGATCTTTACCTCCGGCTTGCGCGAGCGTTGAACCGCCAAAGCACAAGGCCAACGGAACAATCAAGAGCGCGGTTTAAAAAAAAGACGACCAGTGTGGTGATTTCATATGTCGGTGGAATTGATGTTTACTTGACAATGATTTTCCCAGTCATCCGGGGGTGGATGGAACAGAAGTAAGAGTAGGTTCCCGTTGTGGCGAAGGTATGGGAAAAGCTCTGACCACTCTTCAATAGAGGCGACTTTTTGAATTGATTGTCACCACTGGACACAACGTGTGGCACGCTGTCGTGGTTAATCCAGGTCACTGTTCCGCCGACTGATAGCGTCAATGTGTTTGGAGAGAAACTGAAGTTGTCAATAGCAACCTCAGTCTTTGTCGCTTTGACAGGAGCTGACTCTCTCGTTTGGGAGTCCCTGCTTTGCGTAAAAGTAAATGGAAGCGCAACAACGGGACTACGCAAAAGCGCTAGACCAACGAACATCGCAAACGCCAGAGTGCCCGTATTTACATGTTTCAGAATCGGAGAGAGTACGGATACGCGCCTGGCGGTGTGTTTCTGATGGTGAATAGGAGAAGCGAACATAAGATGCGTCCTTTCGAGATTTGGTTTTAGTGATGTTTTCATCGGTAAAATTGTCTTCAGTTATTCATACTGTTTTGCTGAACTAATATTCCCACCGTGTGAGAAGGTGTTTCGGAAAACTGGGCTGCTGGAAGAGGATCGGATATAGCAACGCAAGACGCCTGAACGGGGCTCTTACTCAAGAAAGGATCCAATGCCCGGGATCCGAGTCACTCTTAAGAAAACTACGACTTATTCTGCTACGATGTTGGTGACCGCCGCCACTGGCTCAACAGAATGTTTCCCATCGGTCGCAACGAACGTTATTTCGTCGCGATCTGGACGTTGATCAGGAATCGCATTACGCCATCATCCATCCGATGAACAACCAGATCGCATCCGTAAGGGTGCAGCTTCTCTCGTGCGATGCGCGTGACCTCAGCATGGAACGTTTCTCGCGGCGTGGGTCCGGTTGAACGCAATTAGTCTAATTGCCTTATCGCGGCTGCGGCCGCTTCGCGGATTTTCTGCAAGCGATCGTCGTACTTTACGTCAAAACTCATTCCTCGCTTCGGAGCTGATGCGAGTCTTGGTAAAATTGAAAAGTTACGAATAGCTTGAACTCGCCGCGCGATCACTGATCTGGAACCGCCGTCTGTATGTCCCTGGTCCGCGAAGTCCAAATCGACAATCGTCCGCTGGCCAGCCTTGATGACAAAGCGAACGCGGACTTCTCCAACTCTCTCCGATCGAGTAACGACCTTTCTGATGTTTTATTCCTCTCGGAGCAGAATGCTACCGTCGATAGACTCTGCGACCTGCCCGCCCAGATCCTTACCAGCGATGTGGTCAGTGCGGAAGTGTTGCCCTGCGTAAATACGGCTCAGTCCCGCTTCCTCCGCCGCTGCGGAGAAGGCTGTGAAATGTCGCGTCACTCCCGCCAGCGACTCGGAGGTGACATCGAAAGTGAATTGGTCGCCAAGGTAAAAGCTCAACACGGTTGCGCCCGCTTTACTGATTGCGCTGTGTGCTCCGGGGTAGGAAGGATCTGGAGCGGTCTTCGTGGTTAGTGGAAGCCAAGTTGGATCAGGCTCAGTCTGCGGATTTCCATCAGTGTCTGCGAGTCGAATCGCAGTTACCGGACGCCAAAAGTTGTACGTGTACTTGGCTTCGAAGAAAGCGATCGCAGTGTCGGCCAGGCTTATATTCAGCAGTGCAAATAGGCGCGCGCTATGCTCAAGATTGAGATGGCGCTGCAGCGCAGCCGTCTGTGCGATTTCGTTCCAGAAGTCCTGGATGTTGCCGTTCCAGAACCGGCCGATCTCGGTTTGTTCCGCAGTGCGGGTTGTGCTGTTAATGAACCCGAGACTTTTGACTTCATTGAAGACCTCAGTATAAAGGTCGCTTGTAAGTGCCGGAGGAGGACTGGGACGGAACTCGTCGGCCTGCTCCAATGCAAACGGCGTGACCTGGGGCCACTGGGTAAAATCCGCAGGCGCGAAATTGGGCGGCGTCAACTGGTAGTCTCCGGGCTGGTTACCGGGGACGTACGGCGGTGGAGTTACATTCGCTCCATCGGACGGTTATTCCCTGAGCTTTTCGCTCATTATCGGGAAGCAGCGCTAAGTCCTGCACCAGTTCCGTATCCAACGACGCCTGAAACGCAGGATATAGGAACACGAGGACATCATGAGCTGCCTTATCGGCCGCAGCTATTTTGGACGCGCTCCTCGGAACGTCGGGAAGGCGCACAAGGTAGGGACTGAACCTTGGATCGATATTATTGACGGCGTCGTAGATGGCAGCGTGCAAAATTGCGAAATTGCGAGTTGAGTGAATGGTAGCTGGCTGAGCACCTGGCGTGCGAACGATTGCCAAAAGAGTTCTATTCCACTCGATTACGGGGTCGACAGGCTGGGCCGAATTCTGTTCTTCGTCCGTTGCTGCATTCGCAAGGGGAGCGACCTGCAAGAAAGCGGAAATT
This sequence comes from Verrucomicrobiota bacterium, assembly GCA_003218475.1. Lineage (GTDB taxonomy): Bacteria > Verrucomicrobiota > Verrucomicrobiia > Chthoniobacterales > UBA10450 > Udaeobacter. The sequence goes on from QHNR01000021.1 coordinate 19,863, forward strand.
AACGCAAACGTGGGCAGAATTCTGAACATATGTTTACCTCAAGTTGTTGATTAGTTTGTTGTTTCTTAAGAACGCCGGTAATCCGGCTTGCATATCTCTAGACTGTAAGACCGCGTGAAATATTCCTTGTTGTTGTAAAAAAATAACAAATCGCTGCAAAGAAGTTGATGGCGTCACTTCTCGCATACACACGCGATGGGGGCAGCATGGAATTAGCCAGCCAGATACTTGACCCGTGCACAACCCCGTGTGTGCGCGGGTTGATTACCGGGTTCTGCGCGTGTTTTGCAAGCAGCGGCTTTTAGATCAAATGGGTTCATGTGAATTCGCGATTGGTCAGTTGTGCGCGAACGATCTTAGCGTCTTCCCTTCTCAAACATCCAAGTCGAGAATCGTCCGCTGGCCTGCCTTGATGACAACAGGCACGCGGACGTATCCGTCTCTTTCTGATCGAGCTTCGACCGTGTAAGATCCAACTGGCAGAGCCACGACCTCGGGAATTTCATCGTTGCGCGAAATGTGATTTTCCACGTTCTTGAAGACCTTTCCGTCGGTCGTGTAGATCGTGTAGGAACTGTGCGCGTGGTATGGCACGCCACCATCGTCGAATTCGTGGGTGGCTGTATAGACCTTTAGATAACCCGGGAATAACTCGGTTCGATAATCCAAATTCCCTGGTCTTACTGGGCTGGGAGACAACGGACCCTTACCTCCGGCTTGCACGACCTTTGAACCGCCAAAGCACAAGGCCAACGGAACAATCAAGAGCGCGGTTTTCAAAAAAGACGAGCAGTGTGATGATTTCATGTAGTTGGGATATGATGCTAATAGTTTGAAGAGGATCTGCTCGGTTGACTTGATGGCGATTTCGAGGGAGCGAGTGGCTGGCTGGATGTGTCGGGGAGTGGAGCTGTCGGCGAGTCGGCTATGCCTATTCCCTGTTGGTTCGCGTATTCAATTAGGGACGGGTCGTTGAACGCGCCTTTGAAGGCGTTAATGATCCTGCCTATGAACTGCGACAGGGTTAGCGGTCGGGACATCGTTTGCCCGGCCGCCTTGGTCACAACGTTGGGGACGTTGTCATCTTGCTTATCAATAATAACCTCGCTACTGGTAGTTTCGATAGGAGCCGACTCTCTGGTTTCGGGCTCCTTGCCGCGAATAGTATTCAGAAGGGCAAGAGCAATGAACAAAACGAACGCCAGGGTGCCCATATTCAAACGCCTCAGAAATGGAGCGATTACCGACACGCATCTGACAGTGCGCTTCTGACAGTGAAGAGGAGAAGCTGACATAACGGAAGGCTTTCTATGTTTTGGTTTCACTCATTGGGCGATTGGTAAATTGCCTTTACTTGTTCATACCGTTTTGGGGCGGAGATATTCCTGTGCCATTAGCTGATGCTGGGCAAAACAGCGACTCCTGGCTGAGTGCTGGAGTTTAGCGAGGGAGAGGCGTGAACTCACACCCGTGACCAATGAAGGGAGCTGGCCGCTGTTATCTTTGAATAGAGAGCTAAGCGCTCTCAACTACCTAAAGCCTTGTCCGGCGACAAGGCCTCTGGTGATCGTCAATGGTGCGATCTTTGCGCTTCGAACTGCTGCTTAAAAGTCTGTAAATCGCTAGCGCTAACGTCTGAAACGGCCCAGTAGTTGAAGTCCGGGTCAGCCCAATGCAGAAGCTGATAGCCTTGATGCGACATCGCCAATGCAGGTCTTGCTGCTGCCTCTCCCGGCCAAACAAACACGTTAATGAAATGCTTACGCCTCTGGTAAATCAGAGCCGCCACCGTTCTGTTGTCGAGATAATCAAGACGACCGCCGATTAAAGGAAATCCTTCGCTGGCAAGATCGACCACCGGAGGCGCGAAATCGAGCTTGGCATCCAGCCAGGGTTTGACTGTGTGTTGGTCGGATGACGCGACATCCGTAAGGTGGTTTACCATTAGTGAACGCACGTGACTTGCAATGAGCTGTGTCGCCAGGAACTGATCGGCACCAGGGCGTCGCAACATAGGCGCTAAGTTCGAAAAGATGATCGCAGCGAAAATGATAGCGGCCGCGAGACCGAGCCCGCCGAGACTGAGCCAATTCCATGGCGTCCCGAAAAGAGTGGTCCGCGGCTCTGGCTGCTTTCTTGTGACCAGCAGCCGCGGAACAGCGCGCGCGGGCCTGTCGGCGATCTCCTCTCGTAACGAGCATTGAATTCGCTCACGCAATCCTGCGGGCGCCTTGTAATAAGGGATGGCGCTGCCGATTGCATTAACCAGCGCACGATTGGCCATGTATTTTTGCTCACAGTTAGGGCAGTCTCGCAAGTGCTGTTCGATTGTCTGGCTGGTAATCGGATCCAGTTCGCCATCCAAATAACCATCCATCAGTTTTGTAGCTTCTTCGCAGTTCATCTATTTATCCTTACCGATTCGAGCCGCCAAATATTCCTTTAGCTCGGCGCGTGCGCGGGAGAGCCGCGACATGACGGTACCCGGCGGAATTTGCGCGATCTCGGCTATTTCCTTGTAAGAGAGACCTTCCTGGTGTCGCAGCGCCAGGATTTCCCGGAATTCCATAGGCAATGCGTCCATTGCCTCTTTGATTAGTTCCGCGTTTTCACTGTGCTCGAGAATCGCCGCGGGACTGACAGACTCGTAGCCGGCCGTATGTATTTCCTCATCAAAAGTTGTGGTGAGATCAACCGCACGGTTCTTCTTCAGTAATGTGTAGGAGGTATTTCGGACAATCGTCAGCAACCAGGCCCGGCCATTGGAGCCGTGGAATCCACTGAAAGACTTAAACGCACGTAGGTACGCCTCTTGGACGACATCCTGCGCATCCTCTTCGTTACGAAGCAGCCATTTGGCAAGGTTGTGGGCCGCATCCATGTGAGGCAACATCGTTTCTTCAAAAGACGCCACTTCATGTTCCTGAGCGGCATCTTGTTGTTGGTGTTTCTTAAGTATGGCAAACTTCACAATCTTGGCACTCGACTCGAGATCTTCAGTGTCGAAAGCATAGTCGACCTTCAGTGGTGCGGCCATATTGTTTCTTGATCAGTCAACTCGGCTCGAAACTGCATTTAGAACCAGAGCGTTTGCATCGGGCCACCGCCACAGCATCGGCCAGTCTCCACGCGTCTCAAATCGCGGAAAGGTCGTTGCCACTGGGACCGCACCAGGCGTAGATGCCTCCACATCACGCCTTTATGCAACACATACCGATCCTGTCCTTTCGCCGTGGTGTTATTTAACGCTTCAGCGATCGCAATGGGGTACAAGGCTCCTGCTTCGGTTATGGACGGTTGCATTCATTTAATACAACCGGCGCAGTCCCACTTTTATTCCCCAGTCTTTGAAAAAGGACTGATGGATCGACTTCTCCTCGTCGGGCTCGCGATAAGAGACCACCTTCGGGAATGTAATTCTGCCAAATCAGTAACTTGGGAGCGTTGACCGCAAGCCAGCGAATCCAAATCGTTCGGCGATTCTTAGCTCAAGCCCATTGTCGTTAGCAGTTGTTGGCCGATCTTGCCATCCTCTGGCAACCCGTGAGCGCGCTTATATTCGCGGATCACTCTCCGCGTGCCGTCGTCGCTCACGCCATCGATCGAACTATAATAATAGTCTCCCACGAGCCAGACGGAGCTGAATTTGTCCAACCAACTGGTCGGTGTATCCAGCATTGCCTTGGTAAACAGGTTGATTGTACGGATCACCGACCGCCGCGAAAGCCACCGCCGCGAAAGCCACCGCCGCGAAAGCCACCGCCACGAAAACCGCCGTTGGTAAAGCCGCCGTATCCGTAACCATAAGGATAATAGCCAGGATAATAGCTATAGGGATAGTACCCGTAGTATGGATCGGGATAGTAAAAGAACGGGTCGCCAAAATCGCCAAAGAAGAAGAAGCGATTGTCGAACCCGCGATTGTTGAACCGACCGCCGCGAAAGCCACCATCATGAAAGCCGCGGCCACGAAAGCCACCGCCGTTAAAGGCACCGTGAAACCCGCCACCGCGAAAGCCACCACCGCGAAAGCCACCGTTAAAGCCGCCGCCACGAGAGCCGCCGCCTCCGCCGAAGCCGCCGCCGTGACCGCCTCCACCACCGCCGCCATGCGCCGTCACGTTCGAGCCCGCAAAAGCACAAACTGTAAGAGCAATTGTCACTGCAATAAGTTTTTTGTAATTCATATACATCTTTCCGTTTGTTAAGTACAACTGGACAGGCCTGTTTTTTATTCCGCTCCTCCTAACTAGAAAGGCCTGGTGGATCGAGCTTCCCTCCCCAGAGATCCGCCGGACATACGACGCGCGAGATCACTTTCTTGGAATATAACTTTGCTAATTCGGTATGAATGGATTGAACGCTGCACAACTTTCTTACGAAACAAACATATCGGAGATTTTTTTATGTCTATTACGATCGCCAGTATCATGAATCTTATGGGGCCGGACATGATGGTAATCCTCCTCATCGTGTTGCTCCTGTTCGGAGCTAAGAAGCTGCCAGAACTCGCCCGAGGGATGGGTCGAGCGGTAAAAGAGTTCAGCGCAGCACGAGATGAGATTGAGAAGGGATTAAGTCAGTCCGGTCCCAGCGGCGTAGCGCCGTCCAAACGACTGGACGCAAAGAGCGAGCTACCGTCTGCGCGGTCGTCCTAGCGACATCTACAGGTTTCTCGACAGCTTCTCACCGGCAGCTCCGCTACAGAAAGAACTCGATGATCGCTCGCATCACTCGGAGGCCGCGCAAAAAACGAATCGTCATTCTCGGCGGTGGTTTCGGCGGGGTTTATGCCGCCATTCATCTTGAGAAATTGCTGGCGGGACAACACACAGTGGAGATTTGCCTCGTTAGCCGCGATAATTTTTTCCTCTTCACGCCTATGCTTCACGAAATCGCAGCAAGCGATCTCGAGATCACAAATATCATAAATCCCCTTCGGAAACTGCTCCATAAGGTCGAGGTATTGGTAGGTGACGTGAACGAGATTGACCTGCCAAACAAACGGGTCCTGATTTTGCGCGGTTACCGCAACGAGTCACGACAAGTCGACTATGATCATCTGGTCATCGCTCTCGGATCAATCACAAACTTTCATAACCTCCCCGGTTTTTCCGAGCTGGCGTTAACGATGAAATCGCTTCCAGACGCGATTCGATTGCGCGCCCAAATCATCCGACATTTGGAAGAGGCAAATTCAGAATGTAATTCCACCGACCGGCAGTCGTTACTCACTTTTGTGGTGGCAGGCGGCGGCTTCGCAGGTGTGGA
>QHNR01000154.1 GCA_003218475.1 Verrucomicrobiota bacterium
ATATTCGCCGCGGCGTCGATCGGCCAACCACTGGCTGTACGACAATGGCGAGGGAAAACTTGGTGAAGCTGATCACGTGGCTGCGAGCGAACCGCCATCCCTGTTTCGCACTGTTGCCGTCCGTCGAATACGATAAAAAATGGAAGTCCTGGAACCTGCCTTCGCCAAAAGCATCAGGCATCGGGTCCTCGGGCAGGCATTGATGCTGTAGAGTCCGCTGTCCTCAGCGGATTAAGGATGGCATGCGCTGAGGACAGTGCACGCTACAGCAGCCGAAAGTTTAGTCGGATGGTCTTGCGCCGTTGTGGTGAGAGAAAGTTTGCGCTTCGCTACGGGAGCGCGTCTTCCGTCGATACGTCTTCCAGCACTCGAGAAACCCCGGAGCGAAATCTTGCGGTCGTGCCGATATCCAGCCGTCGATAACCGTCGGAGGCATGAATGTGCCTTGCTCGATTTCAGACTTGTCGGGTACCACATCGCCAGAAGTCACGCCCCGGTACAACCACACAAACTCCTGATCGGTCTTTTGGGAGGCTGGAAGTTTCGCAATCTTCTGAAGATTCACGAGAACGCCGAGTTCCTCCTTCAATTCGCGTTGCGCCGTGTCATCATAAGTTTCTCCGGCGGCCACGTGGCCCGCAGCGCTTGAGTCCCACTTCAAAGGATGCCGATCTTTCCAGCGCGAGCGTTGCTGCAAATAAACGTCACCGACTTGGCTAAATATCAGGATGTGAACGGCCCGATGCCGCAAGTTATTCCCATGCACCTCGGAACGACTCGCATGTCGTAGAAGTCGGTCGTTTTTATCGACGATTGGGAAGTGCTCATCCATCGTCACGCGCGTCTCAGGCCGCGGAGGGGGCGCAATGGAATTGGCCAGGGCAATCCATTGCAGTAACGATAACTCTTCCGCGCGAGCGTTGGCGGCGATGTTCAAACGGCGCGAGACTGTGTCCCAGTCATTGATGTGTTGGCGAACCAGTTTTCTCAACTGTTTTCTTCTCTGAGAAAACCCGGCTCGGATCAATTTCAAAAGCAACGGGTCATGGCGCTGAGGCAACTCAAGCGGATCACGTGGCAAGATTCGCACAACTGCGGAACCGACTTCAGGTCGCGGAAAAAAAACGGTTGCAGAAACAGTGCGCAAATATTTTACGTGATGGTGCAGTTGCACGCGCAACGTCAACGCTCCGTAATCATGGGTAGATGGCGATGCCGAAAGGCGTGCGGCCATCTCCTTTTGTAACATCAACAACGACAAAGAGATGGGATTTGGTTGCTCGAGGAATCTCAGTAACAATGCGCTCGAAATGTTGTACGGAAGGTTGCCCAGCAGTTTCACTGTGCGATGTGCAAAAAGAGAACGCGAATCGAATTTCAGCGCATCCATGTTGAGTATTTCAAGTCGCTCATGACGAAAGTGCGCCCGCAAAAATTCTGCGAGGCGCGCATCTTTCTCGATTGCAAGAACGTGCGCGCCTTTCTCGAGGACGAGTCTGGTTAACGCGCCCAATCCAGGCCCAATCTCGACCACGTAATCGTCGGGCGTGATCTGGGCCTGATCGACAATCCAGCGGGCAAGATTTTGGTCGTGCAGAAAATTTTGACCGAGTGTTTTGGCTGGTGACAGCCGTATTTCTCGAAGTGCGGTTCGGATGGTTGAAAGCTTCATGTGAACCGTGGGCGCCGCGCCCCGTGGCACTTGAAATTCGTATATTTGTTCACAAGATTCTGTGAACAAAATCCGCAGGAGCCGAAAGCTTATTCACAAGTTATTCAACGCGCCTGGAGGCTCTCACAGAGTCCTGCGACAAAGGTAGCTGGTGCGAGGCCTTCTTTCGGTTCGACAGATATTTTTGGCGTGCCTCTTTCAGTGAGACGCCGCCGATAAAAAACGCGCTCGCGGCACGGCCGATTGCGTACGTGCCGGTGCCGGCGATCATGCCGCAGACCACATTGCCCCAGCCGGGAAAAAACTTCAGCACCGCACGGGCACCTTCGCGGAGAAGCATTCCTGCGCCGACGTTTGCGCCGAGCGCCGTCATAAATTCTGTCGCAGCGCGCAAGCTTCGTTCTCGACCGCTGATGTACATGATCCCCGAGACCATCACCACCTGAAGCGCGGTGAGGATCGGCATGTCTGCCAGCGGGATCGGTTGCGCCCCAATTGCCGTGCAAATCGCAGTTGTCGATTTTATCAGCATTTGTGCGACATGATGTTGCGCTTCGCGATCGCGCGAAATTCGGATCATTTCGATTTTCGCTTGGTTTGGGAGTTTCTCTGCCAGAATGGACAACAACCCGCGCGCTTCAGCGGAGTGCATGTCGGTGAATTGAATGACCTTCAACAAGCGATCGCGGATCGCTGGCTGCGTTTTCAGAACTTCTCGCAGCTGCGTAGCGCGCTTTTCCGATCCGAAGCAAACCCCGATGACTTTGGCGTCGTCCAGCGCTTCGCCAACGTCATGTTGGAAATGCAACAGGACATCAACGGATTTGCCGGCTGCTGCTTTTTCAAGACTCGATTCCCCCTCGTCGAAAAGGAATATGATGTCGGGCGGTTGACGTTTGAGATCTTGGTCGACCTCAGCTGTGGCGGAATCGGCTGCGTCGCGGGCGTCCAGGATGGAAATCGTTCCATGCCCGGATATGCCCCAATCGACCCATCGATGCACTGGCATCAGAGCAACATTCAGTTGCTCTGGCGCGCCAGGCGCAAAAAGCGTGTCGATGATTCTGTGGGTCGGCGTTTTGCTCGCTCCGATGAAGAGGAACCGAGGCGGGCGTTGTTGCAGGAACAATTCTTTTAGCGGCGTCAGCTCACGCAAGACGGGCCGGCGAATCTTCTCGGGCAGCCTGGTCACCAAGCGTTCGAGTCGCTCAACGATGTTCAAAATGGCCGTCTGATTCATCTCCACGATTGGCGGTTACAAACTCGCTTCAGAATAAAATTCTCGATGTGGAGCGATAAAAGTGAAAGTCGGAAAATGATTTCCCTTCCCTTCATCCCTGCTTATAGAAACAACCATGAGCTTGAACACTGAAATTCTTTCAAAAGCTGCGAATCAGGCGCGCGGTTTGTGTATGGACGCCGTTCAAGCCTCGCAATCGGGCCATCTTGGGCTGCCGCTTGGCTGCGCGGAAATCGGGGCAGTGCTCTATGGCTACGCACTTAAATACAACCCCGACAAGCCGCGCTGGATCAATCGCGACATCTTCGTTCTCTCGGGCGGGCACGGCAGCATGTTCCTTTACGCGTGGCTGCACATGAGCGGGTACGATTTGCCCATGTCGGAGATCAAACGGTTCCGGCAATTGTATTCCAAGACGCCTGGCCACCCCGAGTTTGGCGAAACTCCCGGAGTGGAATGCACGACCGGGCCACTCGGGCAGGGCGTGGGCAACTCGGTCGGCATTTCGATGGCGACAAAAATGGCTACAGCGCGTTTCAACACCGATGAGCACAAGATTTTCGATCAGCACGTGATCTGTTTGTGCAGCGACGGCGACATGCAGGAAGGGGTCGCTTCCGAGGCGTGTGCGCTCGCTGCCCATTGGGGCCTCGATAACTTGATCTTCATTTATGATTCGAACGCCGTAACGCTCGACGCCGCGGCCAAAGAGACGCAGAGCGAGAACACCGGCAAACGCATGGAGGCATATGGATTTGATGTCCAGGAAATCGACGGCCACGACATGCAAGAGTTTCACGATGCCTTCAACGTGGCGAAGAGGCGCGACAACGGAAAACCGCAGTTCATCATCGCACACACGCTTATCGGCAAGGGCATCCCCGAAGTCGCAGGCACGTTCAAGGCGCATGGCGAAGCCGGCGCGAAATTTGTCGACGCTGCGCGCAAAGCTCTCCGATTGCCGGAGGAACATTATTTCGTGTCGCAGGACGTGTACGACTATTTCGCCCAGCACAAAAAGAAGCTGCTCGCTGATTACAATCGCTGGGAAGAAAACTACACCGCGTGGGGCAAGAAAAACCCTGACAAAGCAAAGCTGCTCGATGACGGGCTTGAGCGAAGAGTTCCGGCTGACCTCCTGGAGGAGATTCCGGAGTTTCCGAAGGATGCGAAGCTAGCCACACGCAAAGCCGGCGGCGAAGTGTTGCAGCCAATCGCGAAAGCAATGCCGTTGTTGATCAGCGGCAGCGCCGATCTGTACGGATCGACAATGAACTACATCAAGGACGGCGGCGATTTCACACGAGACACTCCCGGCGGCCGCAACATCCGCTTTGGCATTCGCGAGCATGGGATGTGCGCAATCCTCAATGGCGTCTCGTATCACGGGCTGTTCCGCGCCTCAGGTGCGACCTTCATGGTGTTTACCGACTATTGTCGTGCTGCCATCCGGCTTAGCGCACTAGCGAAGCTTCCCAACATTTACATTTTTACGCACGACTCGATCGGCGTCGGCGAGGACGGCCCAACCCATGAACCAGTCGAGACCGTCAGCGCAGTTCGTTTGATGCCGAACATCGATGTGATTCGGCCAGCTGACCCCGAGGAAACCGCAGGTGCATTTGTCGCCGCGATGCAGCGAATCGAAGGGCCGACGTTGCTCGCGCTCACGCGTCAGACCGTCCCGATCATGAACGAGATCGATCCAAACTTGCGTCGCGAAGGAGTGCTACGCGGAGGGTACGTAGCAAAAAAAGAGACCGGCAAGCTCGATCTGATCATCCTCTCATGTGGGAGCGAATTGCAGCATGCACTTACGGCAGCAAAAGAACTCGGCGAGAGCGTGCGCGTTGTGTCGATGCCGTGCTTCGAAAGATTCAATCGCCAGCCGCAAGAATATCGCGAAGAAATCTTGCCTAAAGAATGCCGTAAACGCGTCGCCATTGAGGCGGGTGTGACTGAGATTTGGTACCAATACGTCGGCCTTGATGGAAAAGTCGTCGGACTACGCGAATTCGGGCTGAGTGCGCCTGGTGCTGAAGTGATGAAAGAGCGCGGCATCGACGCACAACATGTGATCGAGGCTGCGAAAAGCCTGTGACGCGTGATCGCGTGACTCTGGGGAGCACATGCTGCTAGCCTGTAGTTGCCGGCAGCCCTGCCGGCAACATCTTTGCGCACGCAATTTTGTGCGAGCGTCATCTCCCGATCTCGGCAAGCTGCCGAGATCTACAGGTTCACCACGTCGAATCCGTCCTGTGGCGGACTGGCAGCCTGTGTTCCCCAACAGATCACTGCTTTTATTACCCTAAAACGCCTCTTCCGGTTCGCTTACATTTCGCGCCCGAGTTTCGAAGCGAGTGAATTCTTTGAGGAACGTGAGCGGAATTTCGCCGACCGGTCCGTTGCGTTGCTTCGCGATGATCAATTCGGCCTCGCCCGCTTTTTCGACACGCGCCTCTTCGTCTTCCTCATAGAGTTCTGGCCGGACAAGCAAGGCGACCAGATCGGCATCCTGTTCGATCGAACCCGATTCGCGCAGATCGCTCAAGCGCGGTTTCCCACCCGAGCGCTGCTCTGGTTGCCGGTTCAATTGGGCCACCACTATGATTGGAATCTTCAATTCCTTCGCCAACCCTTTTAGCCCTGCGGAAATTTCGGATATTTCCAGCTGCCGATTGTCCTGCGCGCGGCGAGATGTCGATCTTAGGAGTTGCAGATAATCGACAATAAGCAGCCGCACATCCTGCTGGGCTTTGAGTCGACGCGCTTTCGCCCGCAACTCGAGAATGCTGAGACTTGCGCTGTCGTCGATAAAAATCTTCGCTTCGGCGAGTTTCGACGCTGCCGCAGTCAGGCTTGGGAAATCGCGCTCACCCAAAAATCCGTCACGCACTTTTTGCAAATTCACCCTTGCTCGCGAGCAAAGCAGGCGTTGCACAAGCTGTTGGCTGCTCATTTCCAGGCTGAAGACGCCGACCTGAAGTTTTTCATTTATCGCCACGTGT
>QHNR01000155.1 GCA_003218475.1 Verrucomicrobiota bacterium
AACTTCCTCGGGTTTTATGCGGCCGGGGTTGAGACCGCGCTGTTGATCTGGCTCAGTGTCGATAAGCACGGCGCCGCTGATCGCGCGATACACGAACATCGCTCGGGTTGGCTAATTCGGATCGGCGAAGTTTTGAACGGCCCGCTCGCGCTGATCCTGCGGTTTTTCGGATTGGTTCCATTGGCAGCGATTTCATTTTTAATCGGCGCGCTTGTCAGTCGCTTCGGCTGGATCGCCGTAGGCAGAGTTTCCGGCTCCGACCCGGAAGCCGTTTTCGCCGCGGAACGCTACTAGTCTGAGGAGCGCACGCCTCGCTCGCGCCAACGCCAGTCCGGTTCGGACCGATGGCGCCGTCGCCACCGCGAACTTTTTTGCGCTTTCACTCTCGCCGCGGAGGGAGCCGATAACACCTCTTTCGAGGGAGGAAACAAAAGTAGCGCGCCACCGATGCGATTGTTAGATTCTCGGCATGCGCACGCGCGCGAGAACGCTTTTTGGAGTGTGGCGATCCCCGCGGCTGCGGGACCGCTTTCAAAGCGCGGACATGTCCACGCACTCCAAATTTCAACGACGTCGTTTGCGCCAGCGAATAAACTGTTATGAAACTTGAAGCCGCGGCGGCAGAGCCGACCGTATTCGAAACGAAAAATCAATCCCGTCGTACAATGGGCAAACTCAGTCCGCGAGCCGAGTCTTGTCAGGTAGCCTGCGATGGTGAAAGCGCAGCAAAATACCTGTTTAAGTTATCTCAGGACGTGATCCTCTCCCTCGATCGCACCGGGAACATTCTTTGCATCAATCAGCGCGGCGTTCAATTGAGCGGCTATTCGGAGTCGGAATTACGCGACGCAAATCTTTTTGAACTTCTCCTTCTTCCCGAGGACCGCCAGGTTGCGCGTGAAGTGCTCGCGGATCTGCTTCAGGGCAAAGCGCGCACGTACGAAGTTCGCTGGAGAACAAGAAATGGGGCGATTGTCCATTTCGATGGCGCTTCTGTTCCACGCGTGTCCAACACTGGCGAGTTTTTGTCCACCCTTTGCACACTGCGAGATGCGACCGAGCGCAAATGCGCGGAGGAGAGACTGCGCAAGAGCGAAGAGAAATATCGGGACCTGATCGAAATTTCACCCGATGCGATCTACGTCGTCGATGCCACTGGCATCTGCGTTTTGGGGAACCGCGCGGCCGCTCAGCTGGCTGGAATTCCCCAGGATAAGCTGGTTGGCACTCCAGTCGCGGACACCTATCTGCCGGAAGAACGCCACATGTTTCGAGAGCGACTCGAGAAATTAGGGACCGGAGGGACTTTGCGCTTCGAGAGGAAATTCGTGCGCAAAAACGGGGAGACCGTCCCGGTAGAAGTTTCCGTCTCCGCGATACGCGGCGGATATTTCCAGGCGATCCTGCGCGACATCAGCGAGCGGAAGAAAGCCGAAGCGTTGCTAGCTGCAGAGAAACGGATCCTGGAGATGATCGCGACCGGCGTCGCGTTGAAAGAGATCCTAAATGCATTGTGCCTGTTTATCGAAGAGCAGCGGAGCGGCACGCTCGCTTCGGTGTTGTTGCTGAATCCCGATGGTGCTCATCTGGATTCGATTGCAGGACCGAGTCTCCCCAAAGAATGGACACAGCAGATGGAAAGTCTGCCAATCGGACCGTGTGCCGGCTCTTGCGGCACCGCGGCTTATCGGAGATCACAGGTGATAGTCTCCGACATCGCGACTAACCCGCTATGGGACGTGCCGGAGCATCGCGCTGCAGCGTTGAAGCACGGGTTGCAGGCTTCCTGGTCGAATCCAGTACTCTCTTCGAAAGGAAAAGTCCTGGGAACCTTCTGCATGTACTATCGCGAACGGCGAACTCCTACGTCCCAAGACCTCGAGTTGATCGAGTTGGCGACGCACCTCGTACGGGTTGCGATAGAACGTGATCGTGCTGAGGAGGCTCTGCGTGCTTCGGAGCAAGTCGTCCGCGGCCAGGTGGAGGCACTGACCTACAGCCTGGATGTGCTCGCCACTGCACCAGCACCAGACAAGTTTCTCGGGCAAATGCTCAGCACAATCGCCCGACTCTTGGCCGCCCAAAGCGTAATCCTTTGGCTCCTGGACGAATCGAATGATTCGCTCGTTCTGCGTGCATGGGCAGAGGGCACAAATTCAGCCAAGGTTGATCCGGAGCATCCGTTCATCAGGAATCCTGCATCGTGGAAGAACGATCCCGGACTTCAAGAGTTGTTTTTTTCAGGAGCCCCTGTCGCCTGCGAAGATATCGACCATGATCCGAACATCTCCAGCGCTCTCCGCGATTACTTGAAATCTGGAGGAACCAGGAAATTCCTGAGAATTCCAACCCTGGTGGGCGGTCGTGTGCGAGGGTTCATCGGGATTCGTCACGGCAATCGGCCGCCGTATCGGCCGGAGGAGATTGAATTGGCTCAGGCGCTGGCTCACCAGGCGATGCTAGCGATTCAACTCAATGAATTTGCCGAGCAAAGCCGTCAGGCAGCCATTTTGGGGGAACGCAATCGATTGGCGCGAGACATCCACGACACGCTCGCGCAAGGCTTCACCGGCGTGATCGTGCAATTGGAAGCGCTGGAGGACGCCATCGCCTGTTGCCGGCGAAAGGAAGCGAACCAGCATTTGCAGCGCGCTGGTGAGTTGGCGCGGCGCAGTTTGAATGAGGCCCGCCGGTCAGTCCACGCGCTGCGGCCGCAGGCTTTGGAAGGAGGTAACTTTTGGGACGCGCTAAAGGGACTTATTAAGAACACAACTGCGGGGACTGCGCTTCACACGACTTTCAGTCTTCGTGGCAAACTGCGCCATCTGCCGCTGGCTTGGCAGGAGAATTTGCTGCACATCGGCCAGGAAGCGTTAACCAACGCTCTCAAATATGCGCACCCGCACAATTTTGAAACGCGATTGATCTTCAATACAAAAGAACTGCGTCTGGAACTTCGCGATGACGGCGAAGGATTCAAAGTGAAAGAGCGGCATGATGGGTTTGGTTTGGCCGGCATGCGGGAGCGCGTCGAACAAATGGGCGGGAAACTAAAGATTAGCAGCGCACCGGGCAAAGGCACCGAGATCGTCGTGATCTTGCCCTATAATCTCGAGTCGGTACTGTGAAATCCAAAAGGAAAGCCGCTCGCAAATCTGGCACGGCGCGACCACAGCCTGCTCGCCGCGGCGAGAGCGCGCCGGGAGGGACGGCCCGTCCAAAAATTACCAAGCGCCGCATCGCCGTCCTTATTGCCGACGATCACAGCGTTGTGCGCGAAGGTTTGGTATCCCTGATCCGGCATAAACCAGACATGACTGTCGTCGCGGAGGCGGCCAACGGACGCGAAGCGGTCGATCTTTGGAAGGAGCACCATCCCGATGTAACGCTACTCGATTTACGAATGCCAGAGCTCGATGGCGTCGGTGCGATCAAAGAAATCCGCGACCACGATGAGCACGCGCGGATTATCGTGCTGACAACGTTCGACGGTGATGAAGATATCTACCGCGCGATCCAGGCGGGAGCGAAAGGTTATCTGCTCAAGGACGTTCCGCGTGAAGGGCTGATGGATTGCATCCGCCGCGTACACGCCGGCGAAACCTGTGTTCCGGTGCATCTCGCGGCCAAGCTGGCTGAGCGCGTCAGCGGCGAAACATTGAGTGGACGTGAGATCGACGTACTCAAACTGATGGCTCAAGGAAAGAGCAACAAAGAGATCGGCTCCGCCCTTTTTATCAGTGAAGGCACTGTGAAATCGCATGTGAAGGCGATCTTCGCCAAGATGAATGTCATCAGCCGCACCGAAGCCGTCGCCAACGCCACGCGACGCGGCTTGATTCAATTGTAGGCGCATTCACCGATTGTAGGGCGTCCGCCGCGGCGGACGCCGTTCTATCTCGAAAGAGGGAGTGCGATCCACCTCGCGAGTGGTAATCGAAAATCCTGCGTACGCGAAATAGCGTTGATCTGATCAGGGCCGATTTTTCACATCGTGAAAACGAATACTTTTCCGGGGCCCGGTGAGATCCACTCCTACGCTGACCTTCAACGTCAGATTCACGATGCTTTACGCGTAGAGCATCCAGAATGGGTTGAGGCCAACGGTGATTGTCCGACGTGCGAATCTTACGAATCGCGCCTTGCTGAGTTGCTCGGACTTTCTTCTGAGAAAAAGGATCGACAGGTCGCCTATTAACGTACCGCAAAAAATTATGAGTGTGAATGCAATAAAACACGCGCCCTGGCGTCTGCGAAGACGCGATTGGCTCTCCTTGCGAGAGGCGATTCCTCTTTGGTTCGCCATTTCCAGCCCGTTGACTGGCTTAATCCTCGGATTGCTCGGTGCGTGGTTCTTTACTTGGCTAACGAGCTACTTCCCCGGGAACCCAACGCCAGTTTCTCCTGGCCAGGTTCAATCGGTGGCTGGGGAATGAAGGAAATACGGCGCATCCTGATTGTCGATAACGATGCCGACACCACTCACCTGGTGAAAGTTCTCCTCGAAAGAACGGGGCACTATCAGGTGCTCGAAGAGAACGACGCTACCAAAGCTCATCAGAGCGCCCGGAATTTTCGGCCAGACCTAATCTTGCTTGATATCGTGATGCCTGAGACCGACGGAGGCGAAGTAGCAGCATGGATCGAAGCCGACCCTGAATTGCAAAACACACCAATCATATTTCTTACGGCATTGGTGACGCGGGCCGAGACAAAAAGTGGTCTAACCATACAAGGCCACCCATTTCTCGCGAAGCCCGTCAGCATTCCTGAGCTGATCAACGCGATTGAGGAACATCTGCCCGTGCGGGCGTTATCTCACGTTACTCTCCCGAAGGAGAGACCACACGGCCACTCGTAGGTATAACCGTAAAGTCCTACGGACGCGCCGTGGCAATAGGCGGTGCCGGTTGGGACATTTAGGTATGAAAACAACAAAATTACTCAGCTTGATAATCACCGCTCTTGTTGCGCTTACTGAGCCGACATGGGCCCGCGGGGGCGGTGGTGGGGGTGGTGGCTTCGGTGGTGGCGGTGGTTTCCACGGAGGAGGTTTCGGTGGTGGTTTCCGAGGCGGTGGCTTTGGTGCTGGAGGTTTTCGTGGCGGCGCTTTGGCTGCCCAACGCGGTGGTAGCGTTAGCTTTGGCGGTCCCCGTTTTGGGGGCGGCGGATTTCGCACAGCCCCGCAGGGCTACGGGGGCACTCATTTTGCCGCTAGAAGTTTCGGCGGACCAACCGGCGCATTCCGATACTACAACGGAGGCAGCCGCACGTCTGCCGCTCGGACATACCAATTCAGCGGAAGGGGAAACCAATCGATGAAATTGTATGGCGCCAGCAACGCAACCGTTGCTCGCCAGCAGAATCGATCGGCATCCCTAACAAGGCAAAACATGAGGACCTCGACCGCGCAGTCGTCGGCGGCGGTCCGGAGGGCGATGGCAAATCACCGAGTGTTCGCGCGTCATGATGGCAACTGGCACCATGATTGGGACAGGCATCGCGCCCACTTTGATCACGGTCACGTTTTTGTGTTTACCGACGGCTTCTGGTGGGGACTTTACCCATGGGACTACTATCCTTACGACGTTTACGGATCATCCTATCCCTCGGATTACTACAGCTATCCCTCTGACAATGATTATCCGTACGACAGCAACGACTATAACACCCAGGACCCCTATAGCTACTATAATGGCTACACTGCCCCAGCTCAAAGTAGCAACGGAGTTGTCAGCTCCGTCCAGTCGCAGCTGGGGAAACTTGGGTATTACCGCGGCGCGATCGACGGAATTGAGGGAGACCAAACCGAGGCGTCTATCGCCCGTTATCAAGAGGACAATGACCTGAGCGTAACAGGGACAGTTACGGCGGCGACGCTTCAATCGCTCGGATTAGGAGGACAATGAGTTAACGGGAACAGCGTTTCGTCACCCCGTGAAATTCGCAAACGCAGCACATGAAGGAAACAAAATGAAAAACGGAAAACAAAATGGAAAAGTTGCGTTCGTTACCGGCGCTAATCGCGGCCTCGGTTTGGAGACTGCGCGAGAGCTCGGCAAGGAAGGTATCGTTGTAATTCTCGGGTCACGCGATACGAAAAAGGGCGAAGCCGCAGCTGCGACGCTTCGTGATGAAGGCATTACTGCGGAAAGTCTGGGCTTTGATGTAACTAAATCGCAGGACCATCAGAAGGCTTATGAGTACTTCGCCAAAAAGTACGGGCGGTTGGATATTCTCGTCAATAATGCCGGCGTTTTGAAGGAGAACCAAATTTCGGCAGCTGGCTCAGGGCCAAACCCTGTCAGCGCGGTGTCGTCGGAAACTTTGCGCGAAACATTCGAAACGAATTTCTTTGCGCCGGTTGCGCTGACTCAAAAATTGTTACCGCTCATAAACAAGGCGCCGGCAGGCCGCATCGTGAATGTTTCCAGTATCCTGAGTTCTCTCACGTTGCATTCCGATCCGAACTCGCCGATTTACGAGTTCAAGACTTTCGCCTACGACGCATCGAAAGCTGCGCTAAATTCGTTCACGGTGCATCTCGCCTACGAACTGCGCGACAACAAAATCAAAGTGAACTCCGCGCATCCCGGCTGGGTGAAGACGGAGATGGGCGGTCCCGATGCGACGATGGAAGTCAGTGAAGGTGGTAAGACGAGCGCGCAACTCGCCACACTTGCCGATGACGGCCCGAGCGGCGGTTTCTTCCATCTCGGCAAGCCTCTTCCGTGGTAAAATCACAAACGAAAGGAACAAAAATGAAAAACGGAAAACTAAATGGAAAAGTTGCGGTAGTAACGGGAGCGTCGAAAGGAATTGGCGCGGGCATAGCGAAAGAGTTCGCGGCGCACGGTGCGTCCGTGGTCGTTAACTATGCTTCTGCGAAACAAGACGCGGATCGCGTGGTCGACGAAATTAGTAAGCGCGGCGGAAAAGCGGTCGCGGTTCGGGGCAATGTCGCGAAGAAAGCAGAAGTCGAAAAAATCGATATCCTGGTCAACTACGCCGGCGTTTATGAATTTGTGCCGCTCGAAGAAGTGTCCGAGCAACAGTTTCACAGAATGTTCGATGTGAACGTTCTTGGCATGCTTCTCGCCACTCAAGCAGCGCTCAAGCATTTCAATTCCGATGGCGGGAGCATCATCAATATCGGTTCGCTCGCCAGCTCTCTCACTCCGCCGACTGCGGTGGTTTATAATGCGACAAAGGGCGCAGTGGACGCAATCACGCGGACGCTCGCGAAGGAACTTGGCCCGAAAAAAATTCGAGTGAACTCCATCAATCCCGGCATGGTGGTGACTGAGGGAGCCGTAGCTGGCGGTTACACCGAAGGCGATATGCGGAAAATGTTTGAATCGCAGACGCCGCTCGGTCGCGTCGGCCAAACCGACGACATCGCGCCCGCGGCAGCATTCTTCGCTTCGGATGATTCGAAATGGATTACCGGAGAAACTCTTCTCATTGCGGGGGGTTTACGTTAGTATGTGAAGGCAGCAAATGATTCAGCAACAGGAAAGGGGAACCAAATCATGAAAACAACATTGTTCGGCTTCGCGCTTGTTGTGAGCGCGGCCACGATTGCTCAAGCAAATCCAGGAAGCGTTCACCGTGGTGGAGGAGGTTTTCACGGAGGCGCAGTTGCACACAGTGCCCCGGCCGTTCACGCTCCGATGCGGGCCGGCGGTTTTTCATCTTTTCGCTCGACGCCGATGCGGCCCGGCGGTGTCTCATCCTTCCATCGGGCGCCCGCGCGAACGTACGGCAGTAGACCGCTTTATTCAGGCCAACGCCATTCCTCGTTTGGAATGCGTTCGTCGCCATCATCTGCGTACCGGCGGCCTTACATTTCTCCGAGTCGAGGTTCGTTCACGCGTTCGGGTCCATACACGGTGGCAACTATCCCGCAAGGCAATCGTATCGCGTCATTCGCGAATCGCAGAAATCCAGCTGTCACAAGCATGTGGAACCAGCGAAACACCGGAACCCAGTTGCGGAATGGAAATAATCTCCGAAACGCAAACAATCTTCGGAATGGAAACAATCTCCGAAATGCAAACAACCATCTTCGTGGTGATTGGCAAAAACACGTTTTCGCGCAGCGCTCAGGGAATTGGCATCGCGACTGGGACCGTCACAGCGATCATTGGTGGAATGGTCACCGGTGCTGCTTCATTAATGGCTCGTGGGTAATCTTCAGTGTGGGATTTTATCCGTGGTGGCCGTGGTACTACCCGGACGATTACTACTACGACTATGGCTTTCCGAATGATGGCTACGGCTCATCGACCTACGGGTACGATTATCCGAATTCGTACAATTACGACCCCGGCTACTACAACTCCGGCGATTACCAAGGCCAGATGGATTACGATCAAAACAGCTATCCCGATCAATCGCAGGGCTACTACGATTCCACTGTTTACCAAGCTGAATCGTATTACGATCCCAATGGGTACAGCGATCAATCGCAATCAAACTACTCCATCGTTGTCGCAGCGCAGGAGCGACTCGCACGCGAAGGCTACTATCGCGGCGAGACAGACGGTGCGCTAAGCCCTGAGATGCAGAAAGCAGTCAGGCGTTATCAAATCACCAACGGCTTGCGCCCTAGTGGCTACCTCGACGGCGATACCCTGGCGGTAATGGGATTGCGGTAAGGCCAGAGTACTGCCATGAAAAAACAACGGATGAATTCAAAACGATCAAAAAATGACGGAGCGACAACGATGAATAAACCCGATTCAAGAAAACGCTTGGAGCTCACGCAGAGACGCGACGCACCACTCGCAACGCGAACGGATCTATCACAAGCAGCCACCAAAGACATAACAGGCACGATGAATGCCATTCTCGCCGATGTGTTCGCGCTGTACGTGAAAACCAAGAACTTCCACTGGCACATGAGCGGTCCACATTTCCGCGATTACCATTTGCTCCTCGACGAACACGCCGATCAGCTTTTCGCCATGACAGATCCCGTCGCGGAGCGAGTCCGAAAGATTGGTGGTATTACATTGCATTCAATCGGTGAGATTGCGCGGACTCAGCGCGTGCTCGATAACGATGCCGAATATGTCGAGCCATTAGACATGCTTGCCGAGTTGGCAGACGACAACAAGACATTGGCCGCGCGCCTGCGCGAAGCACACAACGTTTGCGACGAACATCGCGACGTTGCGACCGCGAGTCTGATCGAAGTTTGGATCGACGAGACCGAACGGCGCACCTGGTTCCTTTTCGAGGCTACGCGTCGAGCGAACTGATTCGGCCCGCAGCATGAAGTTGCCGGCAGTCACCGACAACTACCTCCGCGCGAGCAACGCGCACGACGTGATGTCGATCTTGTCGTGCTTTTCGGAGGATGCCGTTGTTCGCGACGAAGGAGAAACGCTGCGCGGGAAGAAAGCGATCGAAGGGTGGATCGCTAAGTCGATCGAGAAATACAAATTCCAGTTCAAGCCGCGAAGCGTCAAAGAGGACGACGGCGAAGTCGTCGTTAGCGTGAAAGTCTCGGGAACATTTCCTAGCAGCCCAGTCACTCTCGATTATCACTTCAAGCTCGAGAACGAGAAAATCCTGTCGCTAGCAATTGATTAAAAACTGGCGAGGGCTTACAAAAATTTCAGCAGCGCGTCGGTCGTTTCCTTTGGCCGTTCTTCGGAAATCCAATGTCCGGTGTCTTTCAAGACAACAACTGCGACATCGTTCGCGACGGCCAATCGACAACACAGGCGTGGTCAGTTTTGTTTGCGAGAGTTGTGCGAAATCTTTGGCCAGTTGCGGCCACGAAACGAAATAGGCCCAGCCGGAATGCATTCGTCCCGGTCGCGAATAGGCCTCGGTGTACGCTTTCCGATCCGTTTCCGGGATCGAATGAGTTTTGTCCGCAGCGAGAACGTTCCAGAAATATTCGAAGTAAGTGCGCTCGCGCCCCCTCACCAATTTTTCTGGATACTCGCCGTTGAAACGAAAATGCCAGGTATTCGGATTATTGTAGATCGGTTCCCATCCGGGAACCCCGGGGAGAAACGCATCCATTACCGCGAGCTTCTCCGTTTCGCCCGGGAATTGAGCGGCGTAAGCGTACGCGACCATCAGCCCGATGTCGTGTCCCACCACGCGGGCCTTGTCGATCTTCAACGACCGAACCAAGTCATGGATTTGCTTCGCCGCGATGATCATGTCGACCTTGTTGTCTGCCGGAATCGAAGAATCGCCGATGCCCGGTAAATCGACCGCGATCACGGTGAACTTCTCGGCTAGCAACGGAATGATCGGCCGCCACATGCGCGAAGTTTGCGTGTACCCGTGAAGAAGAAGAACGGCTGGCCCGCTTCCGGCAATCAAATAGTGAAGCTGCCCACCGTCGATGCTGGCAGTGCGCGATGCGATCTCCGCCGGCGCTCCATGACTAGGACTCGCAAGCAACGCGAATATAAACAACAATCCGATCCGGAGTATGTTCAAAGAAAAGAAAATCTTCATAGCGGTCTCCTCACCCTTGCCTATACGGTCGATTGAAACGTCGGACAAACGTAACGCGACCGGACGGCGGCAAAATGGAGCTAACATCGACATCAATCATGCATCCCTCCTAAGTGGCACTTCAAAATCCCACTGACGCATCATCGCTAGCAACTCGTTTTGGTTGGAACCTTGACCATCAACTACGCACTACTCAGAATAACCTTTAACTATGCAGCCCCGAAGAGCTGGACAGAGAAAACCTATCCCAAACTGATTCACTACAACCCACTCCAGAAAGGCGGGCACTTCGCGGCCTGGGAGCAACCTGAGCTATTCACGTAAGAGCTGCGAACCGCATTCAAGTCGCTGCGTCAATAGCGAGGAGCTACAAATGAGTGACAAACGAGTTTTCCTAACCAAACATTCGCGGACCTGTTGGCGCGTCACGTTGAATCATCCGCCCGTGAATATTTTCGGACCGAAAACAATTCCGCAGCTTAACGAGATCATCACGGCCATCGAAACCGACCAGGAACTCAAAGTAGTTGTCTTCGACAGCGCCATCGACGGCTTCTTCATGACCCACTACGATTTCCTCGCGAAACTTGAAGAGACGACGAGTCTGCCGCCGGGTCCAGCAGGATTGCAGCCTCTGCCCGATATGCTCGTCCGCCTGAGCCGTGCTCCGGTTGTATCGATTGCGTCAATCCGAGGACGCGCAACCGGTGTCGGAAGTGAACTCGCCCTGGCCTGCGACATGCGTTTTGCGAGCCGCGAAAAAGCGATCTTATCGCACTTTGAAGTCGGGGCGGGTATCGTGCCTGGCGGCGGGCCGATGGCGCGGCTGCCGCGTTTAATGGGACGAGGACGTGCGCTGGAAGTACTTCTGGGGGCCGACGACATTCCTGGTGATCTGGCCGAACGATACGGATACGTTAACCGATCATTGCCGGATGCCGAGCTTGATGAGTTTGTCGATTCGTTAGCAACTCGAATCGCATCGTTCGATAAGCGGGCGATCAGCGAGACCAAGCGCTTCGTCGACGTGGCCAGTTTGCCCCCTGACTACGAAATCGCACCGGAGTGGGATGTGTGCATTGCCTCGATCATGCGGCCGCCCGCGCAGGAGAGGATCAAGAAGTTAATGGAACGAGGATTTCACCAAGCAGGA
>QHNR01000156.1 GCA_003218475.1 Verrucomicrobiota bacterium
CGGCACACTGCTTTTTTACGATGGTGGAAACGGTTGCCTCGAAAGTGCCGGTCTGGCCATGCTCGGCGCAAGCGCCACTTTCATTGCGCTGTTAATCTTCTGCGGTGCGGCAGGAAAGTCCGGACAATTCCCGCTGCATGTCTGGTTGCCCGACGCGATGGAGGGTCCAACGCCAGTGAGTGCGTTGATCCACGCGGCGACAATGGTCGCCACCGGCGTTTTCCTTGTGGCCCGTGCTTATCCGCTTTTCTCGTTAGGCGCCATTAACGGCGTAACGCCCTCCCTTGTCGTCGTAGTGTGGATCGGAGTAACCACAGCGCTGATGGCGGCGCTCATCGCGATCGCGCAGGAAGACATCAAACGCATACTGGCGTACTCGACCGTGTCGCAACTTGGTTTGATGATGGTCTCATTGGGCGTCGGCGGCGTCGCGGCTGGAATGATGCATCTCCTTGCGCACGGTTTTTTTAAAGCGCTCCTGTTTCTCGGCGCAGGCTCTGTGATCCACGGATGCCACGGCGAACAGGACATTCGCAAAATGGGCGGTCTGCGACGCCTCATGCCCGTGACATTTATGGCGTACGCCATCGGGATGATGGCGCTCAGCGGCGTGCCGTTCTTTTTCTCCGGCGGCTGGACCAAAGAAGAGATTCTGCACGCAACCGCGCATTGGCCCGCATCGCGTTGGCCGTTTTATCTCATGCTGGCTGGTGTCATTCTCACCGCGCTCTACATGACGCGGCAAATGATCTACGTCTTTTTCGGCCAAACACGCTCTTGTTCCGAGCACGCGCACGAAAGCACACGTGTAATGACGATGCCTCTGATCGTGCTGGCGCTTTGCGCAATTTTTTTCAGCGTATTGCTTACGCCTGCGTGGCCCTGGCTGCACGGATATCTACTCGGCGAACCGTTTCGCTCGCACTCGTTAGCGCAGGTGTCGTTGTCGGGGTCTGGATGTATCGCAAGGCTGGTGTGTCAGGTCGAGATCGGTCAGCGGAGATAGACCCGCTGGAATACGCGCAGCCTGCGTTGTTTCGGTTTCTCGCGAACAAAATGTGGATCGACGAACTTTACGACCGCACGGTCATCGCCTTCAGTTGGACGGCCGCACGTCTGTCCGACTGGATGGATCGCTATTTTTGGGACGGCTTGGTGCGCGGATTTGGCGCTATCGGTCAACTTTTTGGAATCTTTACGGCCGGCGTTGATGAGCGCGGGATCAATGCCGGAGTCGATGAGACGACCGCCGGTACGCGCGGTTTGGGCCGTTTGATGTCCGGTGCGCACTCAGGACAAATCCAAACTTATCTCGGCGCGGTAGCCATCGGAATGCTGGCGTTGCTCCTTCTCTACGCATGGTTGGCTTGATTACGGCGATTATTTTTGTGCCGCTCATAGGAGCGCTCGCGGTCTGCACCTGGCCGTACGGCGGTGGTCGCCCAATCGCTTTAATGTTCAACGTCATCTCCGCGGCATGCGCTTTAGCATTATGGCGGAATTTTGATGCCACGGCTGCAGGACTCCAGTTCGTCGAACGCCATGCGTGGATTCCCGCCGTCGGCGCTGAATATCTGGTTGGCATCGACGGCTTGAGTCTGCTGCTCGTATTGCTTACGTCCTTGATCATCCCGTTTGCATTTCTGGCGCAACCCATTGCAACCGGCAGTCGCGCGTTCTACGCGACCATGCTGGTGATGCAGTCAGCCCTCTATGGCACGTTCACAGCCCAGAATTTTGTTCTCTGGTTCCTGTTCTACGAAATGAGCCTGATTCCTGCGTTTTTGCTGATCAAAATATGGGGCGGCGAGAATCGGGACCGCGCCGCGACCAAGTTCTTCCTTTATACATTTCTCGGCAGCGTAGCGATGTTGCTCGCGTTTCTCGGAATCTATTCCGCGAAAGGCACTTTCGATCTTGCCGCTCTTGCAAGCTTCGGCAAAAACGGTCTGCTCACAGGCAAGGTGGCGTGGCTTGCGTTTGGCGGAATCTTTGTTGGCCTCGCAGTAAAAGTGCCGCTGTTTCCGTTTCACACGTGGCTGCCTGACGCGTACCAAACCGCGCCTGTTGGCGTCTCGATGGTCCTAACCGGCGTGCTCTCGAAAATGGGCGTTTACGGTTTTGTGCGTCTGTTGCTTCCGCTTTTTCCCCACGAGATCAAGGTCATCGGTCCGTGGCTTCTCGCGCTGGCGATCTGCTCGATTGTATTCGCCCCGTTGGCGGCATGGGCGCAGCGGGATTTGAAACGAATGATCGCGTATTTGTCGATCAATCACCTCGGTTACTGCATGCTTGCTCTGTTTGCCATAGCCGCCTCACCAATTTTCAATCACGGCATTACCGCGGCTACGCTTTTCTACTTCGTTGGCTTGCTGGAACAACGGTCCGGCAGCCGCCGGAGCATCGACGACTTCGGGGGTCTGATGCAGCGGACACCGCTCCTCTGCGGGTGGATGAGCGTGGCGATGTTTTCGTCATTGGGTCTGCCGGGATTGAACGGTTTCATCGGCGAGTTTTTGATTTTCAAAGGCTCCTTCGCGCTCGCAGCCGCGTTTACGGCCATTGCTGTGATCGGGCTTCTCGTCACAGCCATCGTCTTCGTGCGAGCGATGCAATCACTCTTTAGCGGGCCACTCGCAGAAAGTTGCAGCGGTTTTCCAGATCTTTTGCGAGGCGAAAAATTCGTCATCGTTCCTGTGACATTGCTCATGTTTGCCATCGGCATCGCGCCGCAGTTTCTGTTCAACATTTTCAACACAACCGTCGCTCACTTGGCGCAATTGCTTGGTTAAATGTCCACGCGAATGAGCAAAGAGATCATCGGACGTTTTCCATCCGACCTTATGTTTTGCCCTGCGGCTGAAGAAGCGACTGACTTGAAATGCCAAAGTGGCATTTCAAGTTGGGATGGGCGACGCGCATGATCGCCTGGACGCGCGCGGTGGATCGCGCTGTTTGCAACCATCGCAGGATTGGCTCTGGGTCTCATCGCGCTGGTTCGCACGCCAATTGCCGATCTTGCGCACTTCAGAACGATCGTGCAGGTGCCATGGGTGCCTGCTCTGGGAATGAATTACCATCTGGCGATCGACGGCGTCAGCCTCACGATGGTACTTGTCACAGGGATTTCCGCCCTAAGCACCGTGTTGTTTTCATGGGAGGTCGAACATCGGCAGAACGAATTTTTCTTCTGGTTACTGCTCGTTGTGGCTGGCTGCTACGGAGTTTTTCTGAGCGCGGATTTGTTTCTGTTCTTCGCGTTCTATGAGCTGGTGATCGTACCGAAGTATTTTCTTATCGCCGTGTTCGGATCCACCAACAAGGAATACGGGGCGATGAAGCTGACGCTCTACTCGTTTTTTGGCGGCATGCTCGTATTCATCGGGATCCTTACCGGGTACGTAACTGCAGGATCGCTGGATCTGAATCAGTTGTCGCAGTTCCAATTCTCTCCGCAACTGCAATCGTGGGCGTTTCCCGTGTTGTTTCTCGGTTTCGCTGTACTCGCCGGAATCTGGCCGCTGCATACGTGGGCGCCGACTGGTCACGTCGCGGCGCCTACAGCCGGCTCCATGCTCCTAGCCGGGATCGTTATGAAACTTGGCTCGTATGCAGGACTGCGCGTGGCGATGAATCTCTTTCCACAGGGCTTCCAAATGTGGAGCAAATGGATTGTCGTTCTGGCGGTCGTTGGAATCGTTTACGCCGCGGCGGTGGCGCTCCGCCAGCGTGACCTGAAATTCGTCATCGGTTATTCGAGTGTCAGCCACATGGGCTTCGTCTTGCTCGGTCTGGGCGCGGCAACAGCGCTGAGCGTTTCGGGGGCAGTACTGCAAATGTTTTCACACGGCGTTATCGCGGCCCTTTTGTTTGCCGTCGCTGGACGCATGATTTATCGCCGCACACATACGCGCGACCTCGATGCGCTCGCCGGTCTGAATCTGGGGCGTGCTTTACCATTTGCCGCGTTCACTTTTGTCATCGCGTCAGCCGCATCCATGGGCATACCCGGTTTCAGTGGATTCGCGGCCGAGATCACAATTCTTATTGGCGCATCGAAAACTTATCCGCTGGCAGTTTGGATCACAGGTGCCGGCATGGTGCTCGTCGCCGCGTTCACGTTGCGCGCGTTAAAGCAATCGTTCTTCGGCGAGACAAAGCCAGACGTCCACTTGCAGCAAGCTCGCGTGGCGCTCGATCCGGATTGGAATGAGCAACAGCCCATCACAACCGCGGAAAAATGCGGCGCTTGCCTGCTCATGTTCACGACGTTCGCAGTGGGAGTTTATCCAAAATTGTTGCTCGATCGCATTATGCCGGCAGTGGAGGCAATGAGGTTTCTCAAATGAAAGCCGCTGGCTTAACAATGTCTTATCTCGAACTGCTGAAGCTCGCCTCGCCGGAGACGATCGTAGTCATAACTGCGCTTGCGGTTCTTTCGATTGGGCTTGCGACCGGACGCGTGAAATCGACCGCAACAGTCTCCACGGCGAAGTCTGCTCAAAGCGCGAACGACACGTCCACCGCCACGGGGATTTGTTCTGCGGTTGCCGCGCTCGGGCTCGCTTTCGCGATCGGCACAGTGCTGATGTTGCCACGCTACGCCACCCCTTTTGGCGGGATGATTGTAATCACGCCCCTCACGTCGCTGTTCAAAATTATCTGTATCGCCCTGGCTTTCTTCACAGTCCTCCTGACGACGTCAGAAAAGTCGCTGCGTCATCCGGGTGAATATCTGGCGCTCGTTCTATTTGCAACAGTTGGCCTGATGCTGCTCGTCGGCAGCGAGGAGTTACTCATCATTTTCATCGGACTCGAACTGCTCGGCTTGTCGCTCTATGTGATGACGGCATTCGACAAGACAGATGTGCGTTCGGCGGAAGCTGGAGTGAAATATTTTCTGTTCGGCAGTACCTCCAGCGCTTTCACACTTTTCGGAATCAGCTTGATCTACGGAATGTCGGGCACGACAAGTCTTGCGGCGATTTCGGAGAAACTGGCGACCGTATCGATCCAACCGTTGCTAGCCGTTGGGATTGTGATGACGCTTATCGGCTTCGCCTTCAAAATTGCCGCGGCACCGTTTCACCTCTGGGCGCCCGATGCGTATCAGGGCGCGCCCGTCCCGAGCTCAGCGTTTATTGCGTCAGCCTCTAAGGTCGCGTCATTTGTGGTACTGGGAAAGATTGTGCTGGTCGGGTTTGCTCCTTTTCACGGCAGCGCCGCATGGCATGCGATGGTTGCAGGTTGGTCGCCCGTGCTCGCCGCGCTGGCAGCATTATCGATATTGCTTGGAAATCTCGTCGCGCTTGCGCAATCAAATGTGC
>QHNR01000157.1 GCA_003218475.1 Verrucomicrobiota bacterium
AAGGGCATGTTCAATTCGAAATGTGCTGTAGGTGAGCGGGAAATACTGCGACGGAGAGTCAAGCGAAAACCAAATCCGCTGCCAGCCGTCGGGTGCGGTTAACAGTTTGTTGTTGATGATATAGTCGTCGTCATCCCAGAGAAAGCCCCCATGCCATGCAGGGTAATACGCAAAGATGGTCAGGGCTGCCAAAAGCACGCCAAAAAGCCAGGCGCGACCGCGCGGAGAAAAGACAAATTCAGGAAGCTTGCGCAGAATTGGCAGGTTCATCTCCATTTTGAGAAGATGCAGTGCAATGGAAATCGCCCAGTTGCAAGTCGCCTGTCTTCACTGAAAAACAAACACCTTCGTGAGGGATACGATCGCTGATCACGGCGAAATATTTGCGCGTTAGTTGGTGCGCCTGGTCCTAATCGTTTTCGCGCTTGTGATCGCAATCCGCATTCGACTTCTGCGGATTCCGCTGAGCGCGACGAAGGCGAATACGCTTATGCCGGCCAACTGATGCTGCAAAACACCCCTCCATCCAAGCTCGCCTATAGCATGAAGTTCCCAGGGACCTATGCCGCGTATGCCGTGATCAATGACAGCGGTTGGACGTTGGGACTTGGTTCTTGCCACAGGTTCCTGATTTTTTGGACTTCCGGGACAACAGCATCCGAGATCGCCCCAGAACTGCTTTGGAAGCGCCGAATGAGCTAGGAATAGGGAGAGCGCCCGAAATGCCATTTTTCGGCTTGTTGGAGTCAATCCGATTTTGCACACTCGCGCCGCAGTTCTAGTGCGGACTTTGCGCGGTACGCTGAAAAGAATTTCGCAATCCGCCATGCCGCTATTCGTGTTAGAAAATCGCTAAAGACCCTGTGACAAGCGCTTGGCAATCAGATCGTAGAGTCGACGAAGAAACCACGCCTGGTGCCTCTGCTGCTCGTTTGGCCGCCGCGCTTTTCCTCTTCCTCTTTTGTGTTGGCGCGGTCCTCCGGCTCCTCCTTTGCTGGTTCAATCCGCCGCAGAACGCGTTTGACGATCATTACGAACCGATCTTCCTGATCATGCAAACGGGCGCCACTCCGCCAAAGGATGCCTGCTTCCAATGTTATCATCCGCCAGTCTTTTATTGGATCTCGGCTATCATCGGCCACATCGCGTTGTCTCGTGGCATGAGCGTGCCGCACATGATGAAGCTACTGCAATTCGTCTGCTGCTTTTACGGGATCACCACGCTTGGTGTGTGTTATCTTATTCTTAAGAAATTCCCGTTCTCGGCCTTCTCGGCGGCGATCGCCTTTGGAGCGATCTGCTTTCTGCCGCGACATATTTATATGTCGGCGATGAATTCCAACGACACGATCTCCTACCTGTTTGTGGCGATCTCGATCTACCTGACCATGGTTGCCTTGGAACGCCGAATTGCTCCGTGGCGTCTTGTAATCCTGAGCATGATTTTGACTTTGACCCTGTTTACGAAATACACTGCGTTCGCGGTTCTGCCGACGGTGTTGGTCGGATTAGTATGGGCATACCGGGTTCAGCTTATTGTTTCACGAGGACAACTTTGGTTGTCGATCCTCGCGGCGCTCTCCCTGCCTTTGTTGATCCTGGCTGGCTACATGACCTCCAACGTAAGGCACTATCACACCCCGTTGCCTTGGAACGTGTCAATCTACGACCCGACCATGCATCGCCCACGCGATCCCGGCGGGATCAGCTTTTTTTCTTTCAAGCCGTGGGAAGATGCCACTATGCCGATGCTCGCTCCCGGCAAACTGCATTCCTTTTGGACGATGATTTACAGTGGGATGTGGTTTGACACGGAGCCCTATTTTCTCTCTTTTCTCGATCGCAACGACGATTGGTGGCAGCGCTACAATTCGTGGTATCGCGGAGAAGGGCCCTTTCCCGGAAAAAACCCTTCGCTCTCACGTCTGACATTGTTTGCTGCAGCCGGACTCATTCTGCTGGGGCTTGTTCCACTGGCTCTCCTCCTGATTGGCGGCTTTCTCTGTGTGAGCGGCAAATGGAAGAGACTATTCGATACAAGTCCGGCAATTGGCACCTGCATGAGTCTCTTTCCCGTGTTGCTCGCTTTCAACGTAGCTGGAATCATCGCGCTCGCGATGCGGTTGCCCGTATACAATGCCATAAAACCTTCTTACCTCCTTAACGCGATGTCTGCGTTTATGGTCTTCATCGCACTAGGCGCGATGTTCTTGGAAAAAAACAGAATCCTGAGACGAACAGTACTCGTCACATCGGGCGCGCTCTTTGCTCTTGTGACCGTGCATGTGCTCCATATCGTGTTGTCCCTTTGCGCGCTCATGGCACAGGCGGGTTAGTGGCGCGAAGGCTTGGGGGGCGCAACGCAATCAGGTACGCGAAGTTTACAGCCGGTCACATGATGCTGTGATTCGCGTACTGGCCCTGTGCTCACTGAGTTTCAAGACGTCGCCAAGCAGATCGGCCGCTCGTGATTCCCCGATTGGCAACCAAGTTTGGATGCTTGTGAGTCGACTTATGTCAATGCCAGTCGTGCGCTTGCTATTCCGGCTTTTTCTAAAGCAAAACTATCTGTGTGGTATCAGTTTGAAGGCTTTCATAAGGAAGCTTCGGAGAGACGGCTAAGCATGAAGGAAGTTTTACTCGCTCGCGAAGACCCCGTAGTTCATAACAATCTCTGAGGTTGTCGTAAACACGATTATTAAGCCGAGTACGACCACCGGCACAGCAGAATTAATTCGGCGGAACAGGTACGCGGTCCCATTCAAAGGAACCCATTGTGTCGCAAAAAGATCCGATGGTTTGCTGACCATCGCACCTACGTTGGCGCCGCATTTAGCCCGTCAATTCTGTCCGACAAAAATTTGTCTTCAAGGTTTCGGCAATTGTGGCGTGTCGGATGATTTATCCCGTCCTTTTCCGGAGGTCCATCAGAATTGCGGATTATCTGCGCGAAAAACACGAGGCCGGATGATACAATTGCGGTGTTGCGATCTGAACCGCACATTTACTTTACTCACACCGACATTCTGTGACCGGACACATTTACACGTACGCGTTGATGGAACCGCAAAAATATGCGCGACAAATGCAGGGGGAGATGATTCGTGAAATCCAAGGCGCAGATCCGAAGTATCTGGTCTCTGTGGTAATGAACGGTTCCTGGTTGCAGCGGATTCGATCCGAGCAGCTGATCTTTACCTGGGCAAATGAATACACCGCTCAAGATTATGCCGCCACTCGATTTGTGAACATTACGGCTCGGGGAACCGATTATTAGTTAGGAGACATCCCGCCGTGGGTCGGGACTTCAACGACTACATCTTGATCTACAAACGGAACCGTTGAGTCGCTTTTTCTCACGTTATTTTAACGCCGCACGTGCACCATATTAATTCTAAAGCAATCGCTCTCTCCAAAACAGGCCGTCGGTCGGTAACTGTCTGTGTTTGCATTTTTCTTGCCGTGCTTCCGTGGCTCGTCTTCGGCCAAACGCTCCGGCACGACTTCGTTAACTATGATGATCCCCGTTACGTTTATCAGAATACCAGGATAACGAGCGGCCTTAACATCGCCGGGATTGCGTGGGCGTTTACTCATATTCATGCTGAGAACTGGCATCCGCTGACCACGATCACACACATGCTGGATTGCCAGTTGTACGGGTTAAACGCGG
Organism: Verrucomicrobiota bacterium; assembly: GCA_003218475.1. Lineage (GTDB taxonomy): Bacteria > Verrucomicrobiota > Verrucomicrobiia > Chthoniobacterales > UBA10450 > Udaeobacter. The sequence goes on from QHNR01000157.1 coordinate 3,674, forward strand.
GAGGGCATCACTTCACCAATGCGCCTTTTCATACAGTTGCCGTAGTCTTGCTGTTTCTCGCGCTCCGACAAATGACTGGTGCGCTTTGGCGGAGCGCGTTTGTGACAGCGCTCTTCGCCATTCACCCTTTGCACGTGGAGTCGGTCGCCTGGGTGGCGGAGCGCAAGGATGTGCTCAGCGGCGTTTTCTTCATGCTAACTCTGCTGGCGTATGTCCATTACGCACGCGTACCGTCGAGCTGGCGCTATTTGATAGTGGTGTTTGTCTTTGCGCTTGGTCTGATGTCCAAGCCGATGCTGGTGACGCTGCCGTTTGTGCTCTTACTTCTCGATTACTGGCCACTCAGAAGAATTACAGATCAGCGATCAGACGTCGGACAGCTGTTACAGCTGCTCCCGGAAAAAATTCCGTTGCTCGCACTGTCGGCGGTTTCAAGCACCGTCACATTTCTGGCCCAACGAGGAGCAATCGGCTGGAGTGAGCAATTGCCAATGTTAGCACGAATTAACAATGCCCTTGTGACCTACATCATTTACGTGCGGCAGATGTTCTGGCCAGCAAACCTGGCGGTATTCTACCCCCACTCCGAAAGCCGGCTGCCACTGTGGCAAATTAGCCTCGCGCTGGCTGTTCTCATCGGCATCACCGTGGCAGCGGTTATTCTGCGAAAGAACGCGCCGTATTTCGTCAGGGGGTGGTTGTGGTACCTCGGGATGCTCGTTCCGGTAATCGGGTTGGTACAAGTAGGATGGCAAGGACATGCAGATCGATATACCTATTTGCCACAGATCGGCCTTTACATTGCTGGCACTTGGGCTCTTGCCGATTTGACTGCTTCATGGCGCCGCCAACGCATACTTCTGGGCGCTGCTGCGTTACTCGTAATTGGCGCTTTAAGCTGGAGTGGCTGGATCCAAACCTCTTATTGGCGCGATAGCGAAAGGTTGTTCACCCATGCGCTTGCCGTGACGAGAAACAATGATGTTGCCGAGAACAACCTTGGTATAGTTTCTTTGCAAAGAGGTCAGCTGGACGAGGCTATTTCCATGTTACAGGCAGCTATCGATCTACGCCCGGAAAATGGCCCGGCTCATAACAATCTCGCAAAGGCTCTCCTTCAAAAGGGCCGGGTCGCAGCGGCAATGGTGCACTATCGTCAATTCTTGAAGATAGAACCCGCGAACGTCGAGGCGCACAATATTCTTGGGACAGCGCTCATCCACCAAGGCCGCATCAGGGAAGCAATTCAGCAATGGCAGGACACCCTGGCAATCGAGCCGGAAAACGGAAATGCTGCAAGCAATCTTGCATGGCTGTTCGCAACCTGTCCCGACGACTCAATCCGAGACGGACCCCATGCGGTTGAACTGGCAGAGAAAGCGCTGCGTATCTCGGGCGGCAAGATCCCAATGGTTTTTCGGGTGCTAGCAGCCGCATACGCAGACAATGGGCAATTTTCACAGGCAATCGAAAGTGCGCAGCGCGGCTCCGATTTAGCAAATCGCCAGGGTAACCCCGGGTTGGCCGCCGAGCTTCAGAGTAACACCGTTCTTTACCAAGCTGGCACACACTGCGCGATCCTAGCCTAGTAAATGCCAGTTCGCCCTATAGTGAATAATAGCAAGCGAAAGTTTGGCGACCGCCACAGTCGATTACCAAGAGGCGTTCCCAGTCGTCGTATAACGATTGTTGTATACCTGTTTCTTGTCGCAACCAGCCTGGCCGTATTCGGCCAAACAATCCGTTACGATTTCGTTAATTTCGACGATGACTTATACGTCTATAACGCACCGGCGATTCAGGCCGGATTGACAGTAAAAGGGCTAGCGCTTGCCTTTACCAGCCCTCACGCACGCAACTGGCATCCACTGACGACCATTTCACACATGCTGGATTGCCAGTTGTACGGTTTAAAGGCCGGGGGACATCATGCTACCAACGTCGTCTTGCATACCATTGCAGTGCTCTTGCTTTTTCGGGTGCTACGGCAAATGACTGGCGCAGTATGGAAGAGTGCCACTGTCGCAGCGTTATTCGCGGTCCACCCACTCCATGTCGAATCAGTGGCATGGGTAAGCGAGCGAAAAGACGTTCTGAGTGCCGTTTTCTTTTTCCTCATGCTGGATGCATACTTTCGTTATACACGAGCGCCCTCTATAACGCGCTATCTGGTGGTCGCTGTACTCTTCGCAGCCGGGCTCATGTCCAAGCCAATGCTGGTAAGCGCACCTGTCATCCTTCTCCTTCTGGATTACTGGCCCCTACGTCGCTTTGAACAGCTTTCCTCAAGAAAGGACAGAGGCAAAATCGCAAAGTCCGGTGATCAATGGCGCCTAGCACGAGACCTCTTCCTGGAAAAGGTTCCCTTGCTCGTTCTTTCGGCGGGCGCTTGTGTCATCACATTTGTCCTGCAGAAACGCGCTACTGGTGCAATCCCACCGTTGCCGTTCCTCTGGCGGGTGCAAAACGCGGTCGCGACTTACGTGATTTACGTCTGGAAAACATTGTGGCCGACACGCCTCGCAGTTTTCTATCCTCATCCAAACGATACCATTGCAATTTGGGAAGTCGTTCTCGCGATCGGACTGCTTCTCGCGATGACTGTCGCAGCAATCGTTTTTCGAAGAGAACGACCGTATCTCTTCACCGGATGGTTCTGGTATGTCGGTATGCTTGTCCCCGTGATTGGCTTCGTCCAGGTTGGAGAACAAGGCCACGCCGACCGCTATACCTACCTCCCTCATATCGGTCTGTTTCTGCTCGCGGTCTGGCTCATTGCTGATCTGACAGCAGTGCCCCAACTAAGATCAAGGATTGCTGTGCCAGCCGCGGTAATAATCATCGTTGCCCTGACGTGGGCGGCATTCATTCAGACTTCCTACTGGCGCAACAGCGAGACGCTTTGGACCCATGCTCTTGCCGTGACTTCTGATAATGATGTTGCCCACAATAATCTCGGGTACCTGTGCGTTGAGCGCGGTGAACCGGACAAAGCGATCTCTCATTTTGAGACTGCGTTAAGGATTAGGTCCAGTAAGCGGGATCCGCATTACAGCGTCGGTTCAGCTTTTGTGCAAATGAACCTCGCCGATGCTCTGGGCAGAAAAGGACAACCGGATGAAGCGATGGTTCACTACGAGGAGGCAATAAAATTGCAACCGAATTATGCAGATGCCTACTACAACCGCGGGAACATTCTTTTTGCAGAAGGCCGTGTCGAGGAAGCAATGGCGGATTGGGAGAAGACGCTCCAAATACAACCCAATGACGCGGATGCCCATACCTGCCTTGGTAACGCTCTTTTGCGGCGAGGGTCGGTTAGGGAGGCGGTCGCCCATTATGAAACGGCGATAGCCTTAGCTCCCGATGATCCCCATTCTCGTATCAACATCGCCTGGGTGTTGGCGACTGCTCCCGATGCATCGATCCGTGATGGCATCAAAGCCGTAGAGTTCGCTCAGCAAGCAGTGGAGCTTTCAGATGGCAAAGATCCTAAGTTTCTCCGGACGCTTGCAGCTGCTTACGCAGAGAGTGGCCGGTTCTCTGAGGCAATAACGACCACAAAACAAGCGATAATGACAGCTAACATGCAAGGCAAAGCCGGGTTGGCACACGTTCTTGACGAGGATGTGGGGCTTTATCGCGCGCATGTTCCGCTCCGCGCAATGAAGTCCTCCGATTAGATTTCCTGGCGAAGAGTTACTTGCATGAGCGATTCGGTCATGGGTGCGAGCAAGCGTGTTTGGTTACCTATCTAGCTTGCTTGTGA
>QHNR01000158.1 GCA_003218475.1 Verrucomicrobiota bacterium
CCTCATTTCGGGCTTCGACATTGTTTCGGGCTTCGTCAGTCTGGTTTGGTCATTGTCGAATGGACGATGTGTATGCCATGCGGTGCGTGAACCGGCTCGAACGTGACGTTTGCGGCATGAACACGCGCCATTCGGGTGCCTTGAATAGCGGGTCAATGCGCACCGTGCCGGTGAACCACTCCGCCGTCCCTTTGGTGGAACTTTGTGAGCCAACTCTTGTTATCTCCATCTGACAAACGTCGTTGCTTCGTGCTTGCCCCCAACTCTGTAAAGGAGCGTAGCTCCGACGGAGCTTTACGCTGTCAACTCTCAACGATCTTTGATAAAATCGCCGCCGTTCTCGGAACATTACCGCCTCACGAGACCAATGGAAACGCCGCTGACGCCTCTCGAATTTGCTCGCCGCGCGCGCAAGCTCTATCCCGAACGTGTCGCCGTGATCGATGGGGACTCACGCTGGACCTATGCGCAGTTTCTCGACCGATGTGATCGTTGGTCGGCGGTTTTGCAGAAACTTGGAATCAGCCCCGGTGATCGTGTCGCTTATCTCTCACCGAACACTCACGCGCAGCTCGAATCGTTCTATGCAGTCCCGCAAGTCGGCGCTGTGCTGGTGCCGTTAAACTATCGCCTCACCGCGGACGACTTCATTTACCTCATCAACCATAGTGGTTCGCGCATGGTCTGCGCAGACCGCGATTACCTCGGCGCGATCGACAATATTCGCGAACAGATTCCCAAAGTTGAACACTTCGTCGCTTTGAGTTGTAGCGTCGGCTGTCCTCAGCCGAATTCTGGCTGGCTCGACTATGAAGCAATGGTCGAGGCGACCTCGACGAAATTCGCGCGCCCGGAAATTCGCGAGACCGATCTGCTCACGATCAATTACACCAGCGGCACCACCTCGCGTCCGAAGGGCGTGATGATCACCCATCGCAATGCCTGGATGAATTCCATCGGCACGCTCCTCTATGCCCCGATGACGTGTGCTGATCGTTATCTGTGGACGCTGCCGATGTTTCACGCCAACGGCTGGACTTTCGTCTGGACGGTAACGGCAGCGGGAGCGACTCACATTTGCCTGCGCAAAGTTGAGCCGCGCGCTGTCTTCAAATTGATGGCAACCGAGCAGGTCACCACGTTGTGCGCAGCGCCGACGGTTTTGATTTCGCTAGCAAACGTGCCGGAAAATCTCCGTCGCCTCGCACCGAAAGGAATTCACGTTATCACGGCCGGTGCGCCGCCCGCAGCTTCGCCATTCAGCGACTTGAAGAAGATTTGGGCTGGACGATCACCCACGTTTACGGACTGACCGAGACAGCGCCGTTCATCACCGTCTGCGAGGCGCGGGCGGAACATGCGCCTCTCCCGATCAGTGAACGAGCCGCGATCAAAGCGCGCCAGGGTGTTGAGTTGATCACATCGGGTGAGTTGCGCGTAGTGGACACGCAAGGCAACGACGTGCCGCACGATGGCGTTACTCAGGGTGAAATCATCGCCCGCGGCAACGTGGTCATGGCCGGCTATTACAACGACCCGGTAGCGACCGAGAAGGCTTTGCGCGGCGGATGGTTTCATACCGGCGACGCCGCTGTCGTGCATCCGGATGGTTACGTCGAAATTCGCGACCGCATGAAAGACGTCATCATCAGTGGCGGCGAAAACATCTCCTCGGTTGAAGTTGAAGGCGTGCTTTTGAGACACCCGGCCGTGCAGGAAGTGGCGATCGTCGGATTCCCGCATGAACGCTGGGGAGAAGCGCCGCATGCCTTTGTTGTTCTCCACGAAGGGGCGCAGACTGATGAGCGCGAGCTGCGCGAGTTTGCACGCGCAAATCTCGCACACTTCAAAGCGCCGCACAGTGTGACGTTCGTCAAAGAGCTACCCAAAACTGCGACCGGCAAGATTCAGAAATATATTTTGAGAGCGCAACGGCCTGCGATCGCTCCGCAGTGAGCGGATGTAATCAGCTCCCCGCTTTCCGCTTTCCGCTTTCCGCTTTCCGCTTTCCGCTCTCCGCTCTCCGCTTCCTCATCTCAACCACTCAACATTCAATTGTTTCAGAATGTTAAATGTTTAGGTCTGACCCTAGGCTCTTCTTCTTTTTGCTCTGCGATCCACTTCAAGGCTTCGGCAGGGTAGAAATCCGACCGAGAAGATTTTAACAGCGGTTCACACGATGCTGTGATCTCGCACGTTTGTCGGGACGATTATGCTTGACGGTACGGCCAGAGTTCCGTAATCTTTCTACAACCTCCCCAATCATCGGAAAGCGAAGGTTCCTACGAAGCAATTGGGTCATGGAGACACAACCTCCAAATATCGATGTAATTCGGTCCGTTTGGCGCCGAATGAAGAAGAACATCAAAGTTCGTGACCTAAAGCCAGTAACAGACGTCAAGTGTGGCGACGGTGTTAAGGGCGAATCCAAATCCACCACAGGCGGCACGGGCACCACGGGGACCCACAGGCAGCCAATTAATTTAGTAAACATATAGATAGGAGGACATGCATGCAGGGAGAAAAAATCGGCGAAGAATCAGGAAAGGTGACTTCACAGAGGATACTGCCGAATCCGGACGGTGGCCCCAAAATGGAAACCTCTTTCCAGGCGAGCTCGACCTTGCTAGGTACAAAAGCCACAAATAGAGGCACCTACTGGTCGATTATCCGGCCTAGTGGGACGCTGTACGGCGAGGGCCAAGGAATCGTCATGGGCGAAAAGGGAGACCTGGCCACGTGGATAGGCCAGGGCGTCGGCACGATGAAGAAAGATGGCGGCGTGAGTTATCGAGGTGCCGTCTACTATCAGACTTCGTCTGCCAAATGGTCCCGGCTCAACAGCGTTGCCGCGATCTTCGAGTACGAGGTGGACGCCCAGGGGAACAGTCGCTCGCAGTCCTGGGAATGGAAGTAGAGCATGCCTAACGATGTGACTAAACCCACTGCGAGCTGCTGAGCTGGGTTCGCAGTCGGTCACCTGAATCCAAAAGCTTCAATAGATCGGGAAAACGAATCAATCCATAAGAGAAGCTCACCGAGAAATCACATCTGAATTCAACTTGAGAGGAGGAAGGAATGGCAGTTAGAATCGGTAAACCTGCGCCGGAGTTCGAATCGGAAGCTTGGACAAGAGGAGCCCATGGCCCAAAGAAGGTTGGGCTGTCACAGCATCGTGGCAAGTGGGTTGTTCTCTTTTTCTATCCGCGGGATTTTACATTTATCTGTCCGACGGAAATTGCATCATTTGGCGCGATACAAAAGGACTTTGAGCGCGCAAATGCTGTCGTTATTGGTGTCAGCACAGATAGCTTCTACACCCACAAAGCGTGGTTCGAGTCGGATCCGCGTCTGGCGAATATAAATTATCCAGTAATCGCAGACACTGGCCATCAATTGTCCGGCGCTTTCGATGTACTTCTTGAGGATGGCGCGGCATTGCGCGGAACTTTCATCATTGATCCGGAAGGTATTCTCCGCCACATGAGCATCAATGAATTGGATGTTGGGCGCAACGTCAACGAAACGCTGCGGGTGTTACAAGCGCTGCGGACAGGCGAACTGTGTCCCGTCGACTGGAAACCGGGTCAATCGACGCTAACAACTTACGACGAATGGCTGGCAAAGGCGTTACCGCGTTTGCCAAAACAGGTGTTGGTAGATTCGACCAAAAAGTTGCAGACCACCAAATACTCTGCTGGTCAGATGGTATTTGAACAAGGCGACGCACCCGATCGCTTCTACATCATCAGCGCTGGAGAAGTAGAGGTTATACGGCGTAAACGCGATGGTAGCGAGAAAATACTAGCGGGCCTTCATCCGGGCGATTACTTTGGGGAGATTGGGCTCCTGACTGAGGCACGTCGCAACGCTTCGATTCGCGCCAAGACTGATGTGGAATTGCTTGCAATGAACTGGGACGATTTTCGGAAAGTTATTGAATCGTCCGAAGCCAGCCGCAAGGATTTTGCTGACATTATGCGCGAAAGATTAGCGCAAACTTGAGACGGCAGACGGGCGTTTTCGAGTTGAGTATCGAGCGCTGGCAGCCACCGCCGCACATTCCATGCACGTTTATGAGGTCCGACCCCGCAACGGCAAACGCGGCGTCGATCCAATCAGCGATGCGCTTCCATTCGGTCGGCTGTGGTATGAGCAAGCGCCGGATGCAATTGACTATGCGAAATTCTACAGCCGCTCACACAACGCGGTGATTCGTGTGTACGACGAGGCGGCTCATCGGGGAGGAACGTGAAGCACTTCGTCCATGTAGCGGTTGGCGGCGGCGACTGCGTCCCCCGGACTGCTGCCGTTCTGACGCGCACTCAGATATGGCGCGTACCAGTCCCACCAGTGATGTTCGGCGTGCGTTTTCTCGTAGTGGTCGTGGTGTTCCGACGTTTCGCGGAGAAGTTCTGCCAGGGTCGCGACGTCCATGGTTCGCGCTCGCGTCTGCTCCCATTCGCGGCCGGGAAGGCGCGTCGTGATCTCCTGGAGCAGCCAGCGGTTCCCATCTGGATCCTCAAACGAGGCAAACGAGAAGTAGGAACGACCTTGCGGGTCGCGCCCGCTAACGCGCGGGTTCTTCACAGCGTTATTGAACGGGCCGCCGGTGTAGTGGAATACCTCGCTGACGTTGACGCCGCGGGCGATCAAGTCCTCGCGGGCGGCGTCGACGTTATCCACGGCGAGGACTAGGTCCGCCGAGCCAGATCTGCCCGACGTGACTCCCTTGCCAAAGATCATCGACGTCTCTGAACGAGGAGGAGTAAATTGTATACCCCGAAAGTTTTCACTCACGATGTCGATATCTAATCGAAAGCCCAGTTTCTCGTAGAACGCTTTGGCGCGATCGACGTCGGAAACGGGGACGATTACCGCTTCGAGTTTGATGTTCATGATTGCTGCTCCTTTTCCTTCTCCTCGAACCTGAACTTAAGTGTTGCGGCTGACCACTACAGCTTCAAGAGAAGAGAGTACGCAAGATAGGACATACGATGTTTTCATATCGCGGAGGATACTTCTGCGATTCATCGGTGTCGATGACGAGGGCCTTAATCGGCAATTTTCAGATTACACATTCCCGACTAACCTCAGATAACGCATGGGCCTGGATACGCAGACGAAACTGGCGATCTACCGGCACTTCGCCGAGACCGGGCAGAGGCCATCGCTGCAAGTTGTAGCTAAACGCGTTCGCGCCGACATCAGCAGCGTTCGCGAAGCCTATGCCAGATTACGCGCTCAACGGGTGTTGGTGTTGGAGCCTGACGGAGTATCCATTCGGATGGCTCCGCCATTTTCCGGCGTACCTACCCAACATGTCGTAATCGTCGATGAGACGAAGTACTTCGCTAACTGCGCCTGGGATTCATTCGGCATACCGGCGGCGCTCCATCGCCCTGGGCGGGTTCATTCCCGCTGCGAGCAATCCGGTGAACCGCTCTCAATGGAGATTGGTTTAGAAGGTCCGCCGTCCTGTAACTGGCTTTTTCATTGCCTTGTTCCCGCGGCCAGGTGGTGGGACGACATTGTTTTCACGTGAAGCAACATGCTTTTCTTCCGGTCGGAAGAACGCGTTCGCGAGTGGTGCGCCGCGCACGATTATCCCATGCGGCCGCTCGTCACTATGGACCAGCTATGGACGCTCGCGACGACTTGGTATTCGACTCGCTTACAGGTTTGGGAGGCGACTTTTGGGATCCTCAGTCGGTTAGTTTCGGTTAACGGATTCGCTCCGCTCGGAGTCTCCGCAATGAGTCAATGTAATCAGCTCCTCCGGTTTCTGCTTTTCGGTGTCCACCTTCTCATCTTACCAACTCAACTCTTTCAGAATGTGAAATGTTTAGATGCGACCCCATTTGCTTTCTCCTTATTCGCGAACCTGAATCAGGATTGAACCTATCCCGGCACCCTGCGACCATTCGCGATGCGCGCGCTGAATATCCCGCAGCGGAATCACCGCTTTGATCGGCACGGAAAGTCTGCCTGTTCGCAGTAAATCGAAAAGCGCTTCTAAATCAGACAGGAAATGTTTCGAGTCGCGACTGATGTAGTAGAACTTCGTCCTTTTGCCTGTCCAGAACGCTAGGTTCCTTGCAAGCAGCTTAATAATGGCAGGCAGCACGGGCCGCGGACCAGTCCCGGACAAAGCTGGCAAGTTAAGGCCGTAGCCCACCAACACGCCGCCTTTTCTTAGAATGGAGTAAGACTCATCCCAGCTCTCGAATCCAAGCGGGTCAAAGACGGCATTCACTCCACCGGTCGCCTGCATGGCGCTGATCCATTCCTTGCCCGAGTAAGCATAAGGCGTAGCTCCTGCCTCAACTAAGTCGGCATGCTTAGAACCTGAAGCTGTCCCATAAACTGCAGCTCCTCGCATTTTCGCCAGCGTTAATATTGCATAGCCAACAGCGCCACTAAGCCCATGAACAAACACGTTGTCGCCGGCTTCGACGCGTGCGGCGCGCATGACCATGCCGTAGGCAGTATTCCAATCCAGGATCACGGCGGTCGCCTGTTGTGAGTCAACACCCTCGGGAACCGACACGAGATACTTCTCTGGGACGTTGATTAGCTCTGCTTCAGCTCCATAGATCGATAGACAAGCTACCCTGGAGCCGATGCCAAACTTGGTGCTTCGAGAGCCATTTGCGCTTACCCGGCCGACAAAACAGTAGCCCGGCGTAAACGGCGGCTTCTTCTGCATCGGATAAGTGCCGCGGCGCATATTGATGTCCGCGCCCGAAAAGCCAGAAAACTCCACCTCCACTTGCACCTCGTTAGCCGCTGGCGCTCGGATCTGTTCCTGAACGACTGTGATCTTCGACTCGTCACCGAACCCGGTGATCAGAGCCTTCTGAATCATTGCCATAGTTTAGTTGATACTACTCAGGTTCATTAACTCTTCTTATCTGCATCTCACGAACGTGATTCGTTCGCGCTTGCTCTCAACTCTCAACCACCTGTCGCGCCGTCTTGTCGCGCCGTAGCTTTAGCGAAGGAGGTAGCAAAGGTTGAAGCCTCGTGCGTAACCGGATCACTTGTCACGTGTCACTTTTTCTTTCGATCTTCACGATTTTCGCGGTGCGTCCATCCTCAAGCGTAATCCAATCGCCCATGTCAGCGGCGAGGAGCGCCTTGCCGATGGGAGAAATCCAACTGACGGCGTCCGGTTCGAGATCGAGTTCGTCAACACCGACGACGGTATAGGTTTCGGTCCGGCCTTTTTTATCTTTTACTGTCACCGTTGCGCCGAAGGCAACGCTGTTCGATGCCGGGTCCGGAGGATCGACAAGGTGGACCGATGCCAGAATTTGTTCCAATTCGGCCACGCGCTTGCTGTCCGTGTTTGCTGCGCGAAGTTTTTCCAGTTCCTCGCGCAAATGCTTCGCGCCGCGCGCGGTGATGTAATTGGTCGCGCCCGGGGGCAATCCAGACGCCGACCGCTTCCGTCCGCTGCGCTCCGGAAGATCGACATCTTCTTTGACGAACGCCCTGCTCATTCAAGAGAGTATCGCACAACCGTTTCCTTTAGCGTTTCAGATTTCGCACAGCAAATATCAAATAGCCTGCTCAGCCTGCCCAAAGCCTGTCCGCCGTGGCGAGTGGTGGGCGAACGCTTTCGGAGTTTAGACGCGGCCCCGGTGTTCGGCGCGGGCCCGGAATTCGGCAGAATTCCCGATCGATGATCGGCGATCTTGCGCAGCCCTAATTTCCTTTGACTTCGCCAAACACTCTTGCTAGACGATCAGCGTGATTTTCCGCTCCTTCTCACTGATGGTAATCATGGCTTTTCTTGTCGCGGGCTCTGCCGAAGTAAGCCATGCTTTGCTCCTCCCAGGCGAACTCGCCGTGTATGTGGGCGACCGGCCTTATCCGAGCGACTTCGACCCCTACTACAACCAGCCTAAAATCTACCGCCAACCACGCTATTACACATCAACAAGCAAGAAGACCAAAGGCAAGAGAGTGTTCAAGACTACAAAGGTGAAGAACCAATACGGTCACACGGTTTACAAAAAGACCACTTCTCACAAGAAGAAGAAGAAATAGCCCTCGCTTATGAAATTTCGTTTCTTTCTCTTCATCCTTCTCCTAAGCGTCGCAAACGCATTCGCGTCCGATCTCGACTTCACGCTTGTGAACCAGACCGCGCGGAGCTTTGAAGGTCTCTATATCACCGCCTCTAGCAACAAGGATTGGGACGCAAATCTCCTTCTCAACGGAAAAGTGCTCGCCGCTGGGGGAAAGATCCAGGTGCGCTTCAAGAATGACGCAAAATCAGAGACCTGGGATTTCAACCTGGTGGACGACGAGGGACTCTCAGTAACCTTCGATAAGGTAAAGCTGACAGGAGTCGACACGGTCACGTTGAAGGACGTCAACGGTAAGATCACTGCCGAGATTGAGTAGCTCGCGAACTTATTCTTGGTTGTTTCTTTCCGCTTCCGGCGTTTCAGTTTTTCGGCCTCGGAAATGTCAAATGTTTAGATCTGACCCTGACTGTCTCTTCACAAGTTCAAACAGGAAACGAAAATGTGGTTTGAGCTCATTCTTGGCGCCGCGTTAATGATCTTGTACATGGCCTTCTGGGCCTGGCATTCTCAAGGAGCGGGCAAGCTCACTCAAGCGGAGATCGATCAATACCTGGCGATCATCGAAAAGCTACCGCTGCCTGAGAAGGGGGTTGAGGCGTTCACGGCCCGTCTCCGCCCATGGGCCGAGGCGGACGATGGCAAGCCGGTCTACATGTTTAACCTCATCCATTTCTTCCCCCGGGTGCAGATGTTTCCCGGCGCGCCGGAGTTCAAGGGAACGCCGGAACAGGCCAACGCACACTATGAAAAGAGCCTGATATGGCTGTGGTTGAGTCACGCGTCGTATCCGACGTTCATCGGAGTTCCCCAAGCCAGGAACCTGATTAACATCCAGCCGGAGAGAACCTGGGGCAATATGACTGTCGTACGCTATCCCAGCCGGCGCACGTTTTTGAAACTGATTTCCCACCCCAGCTATGCGCCCCTCGCACCTTACAAATTCATAGCCGTCGAGCTTGACTTGGTGCCGGTTTCGAGGGGCACTGTCGTCCCCGACCTTCGCTGGTTGGTAGGCGGCGGATTTGCAATCGCTTTCCTGCTGCTCGGGTGGGTACGCGCCGCCCTGTTGGGGTGACCAGCCACGCTTTCTGAGATACCTCCACACGCGGCGCGATGGCGATCCGAAGTAATGCTCAGTAACCTTCGATAAGGTAAAGCTGACAGGCGCCGACATGGTCACGTTGAAGGACGTGAACGGTGAGTTCACTGCGGAGATCGAGTAGGTCGCGAACTTATCATGGGCGATTATACCGACATCGCTTGTGCCAGGGTCGGCAAATCAGACATTTGCGATGCAGTCGGCTAGCGCAATCCCAAAGCTCGGCGCGCAATTTCGGCGGGCG
>QHNR01000159.1 GCA_003218475.1 Verrucomicrobiota bacterium
TGATCGTTGCCAGGATCACCTTTCGCCGAAACACAAATCGGACACCGGCGATGAGACTTTTCCACGTACTCGCCTTACCCTGACCCCGGACCTGTTTGCTGCGACGGATCAGAAGGACGAGAAGGAAAAAAGCAGACGCGCACAACGCATCCAGGAGATATACAAACGGGAAGCCGACATACGCGACCAGCAATCCGCTCAGAGCCGGCCCTACAACCGAACCAATTTGAAAAATGGTGTTGTTCCAGGTGACGGCATTTGCAAAGGCATCACGAGGAACCAGGGTCGGAAAAAACGAACTGCGTGCCGCCCAACTAAAGGTGCGCGCTGTTGCTCCGAGGAAAAGAAGTAGATAAATCAGCGGAATGGATGCGTCGTCGAAATGAAATGCGGGATGGTGGCGCTCGAAAATTGCCGCGATACCTGCCAGTGCGTGATTGCCTCCACGCAATAGTGGAATTGAAGGAATCAAATGGTGCTTCCAGGAAACAACGGCCAGGGCGGCCGAGGTCATTGCGCTAAACACTTGGGAAACCAGAATGATGTGTTTTCGGCTGAACCGATCCGCTAAATGACCTGCGGGCAACGACAAAGTCACCACAGGGACTGCGATGACGAGTCCAACGAGGCCGAGCGCAGTCGCCGAATGAGTCAGCCCGTAAATCTCCCATTCCACGGCCACGGCAAGCATCAAACGGCCCGTGATCGAGAGTAGATTACCAGCCGTAAACAGGCTGAAATCTGCGAAGCGGAAGGCTGCATACGGATCATGCGCCCGAGGCTCCCTTTCTACTGGCAAGGGAACCGCTGGGCGTTGGCTTTGTGGTGATCGATAAGAGCTGGAATCGATTGGCTGGGGCATGCTCGAAGCGCGTTCGGTCGAACACGCGCAGGAGATTGTAGGTTGAGCGGGCAGCACCGCAACCTATAGCATCGGGTACGTGCCCCCGATGGGGATAAGGGCTCGATTTTCCGCTTTGAGCTAGCCGCGCAGGATCGAAGGACTGGCCGCGCCAATATTCCCCTCCAAAGTGGGAACAGCGCGGCTCTAAAAATTTACATTTCCAGCGCGGATTTTTCTTCCATTGGCCAGATAGAATGCGGTAGAGTCGGCGGCCTCAAGGAAAAATGGATAACATCATCGAGGCGAGAGAACTGCAGATCGAGCGCAAGCATTTCTACGTGGAGCTCCGCGAGAACGACCGCGGGAGATTCTTGCGCATCACCGAGGAAGCTCACGGCCGCCGCAACAGCATCATCGTGCCCAGTACCGGCGTTGATGACTTTACGGCGACGATCGCCGAAGTTCTGACAAACGGCGAAACTGCGCCAGCTTAACCACTGAACTGCTGATTCTCTTTCTGTAGAGGCAGCCGTGTCGGCTGCAACGCTCTTACATGCGGACGACCCGCCGTCGATCGTCGCGGCAATCTCCGGCGCGGCAGGCACTCCCGACACTACAGCCGATCTTCCGTTTATTCGTTCCGTGCGTTGACACTGCGAGACCCGAATTTACTTTGGCGTTTCGCCCTATTGACGCTCTTCCGGGCTCCTGAATCATGGTTACAAAGCGAAAATCCAGCACACGAAAGAAGATTCAGCGCACGATAACAAGATCGACGCCCGCTGTGCGCGCGGGAGACCGCGAAAAGAAAAAGAAACCGCGACGCTACGTTTACTATTTCGGCGACGGCCATGCAGACGGATCAGGCAGCATGAAACCGCTGCTGGGTGGCAAAGGCGCAAACCTCCACGAAATGACGCGCATCGGTCTGCCTGTGCCGCCGGGATTCACAATCACGACGGAAGTATGCAGTTACTTTTACGATCATAATCGCGCCTATCCCCCGCAGTTGGAGGAGCAAGTCGCAGTGGCGCTGGCGAAAGTCGAGAAATCAGTGGGCAAAAAATTCGGTGACAAAGAGCGGCCGTTGCTGGTTTCAGTGCGCTCCGGCGCGCGCGATTCCATGCCCGGTATGATGGATACAATCCTGAACCTCGGGATGAATGACGACGTCGTCGAGATCGTGGCAAACAAAACCAATAACGCGCGATTCGCCTGGGATTCCTATCGGCGTTTCCTGCAGATGTACGGCGACGTAGTCATGGGCGTTCAGAAACGTCCGAGTGAAGAACACGAGCCCTTCGAGACGGTTATCGAGCATCTAAAGGACGAGCGCTATGGGAAGCACGATTTCCCTGACGTCAGACTGACGGTCGGGGATTTGAAAGAACTCGTGCAGCGTTTCAAAGCGCTGATTAACGAGCGCACCGGGAAATCTTTTCCGCAGGACCCACAGGCACAGCTTTGGGGCGCAATCAGCGCGGTGTTCGGCTCGTGGATGAACGATCGCGCGATTGTTTACCGCCGGAGATACGGTATCCCGCACGAGTGGGGAACGGCCGTAAACATTCAGACAATGGTGTTCGGCAACATGGGAGAAACGAGCGCAACCGGAGTCGCCTTCACGCGTGATCCGGCGACTGGGGAGAAAGTTTTCTACGGCGAGTATTTGATCAACGCGCAGGGTGAAGACGTTGTCGCAGGCGTGCGCACGCCGCATCCCATCGCCGATCTCGCAAAAGAAATGCCCGCAGCCCACAAGGAGCTGATGAAAGTGCGCAGCATCCTCGAGCGTCACTTCAAAGACATGCAGGACCTCGAGTTCACGGTTGAAGAAAATCGTCTCTATATTCTGCAGACTCGCAACGGCAAGCGCACCGGCCACGCCGCTGTCCGCATCGCGGTCGACATGGTCGATGAAAGACTAATCACAAAGAAGGATGCTGTGCGCCGCATCCCGGCCGACTCGTTGGCTCACCTTTTGGCGCCGATCTTCGACCGCGAATCAGCGAAAGCGGCAAAAAAAATCGGCACCGGTTTGGCCGCCGGACCAGGCGCGGCTTCCGGTCACATTGTCTTTAGCGCGGAGGAAGCAGTGCGGCGCGCCGAGAAAGGCGACAAGGTCGTCCTCGCGCGCATCGAAACTTCGCCGGAAGATTTGCGCGGCATGATCGCTGCCGAGGGAATTCTCACCTCGCGGGGCGGTGTTTCGTCGCATGCAGCGTTGGTCGCGCGGCAAATGGGAAAAGTTTGCGTGTGCGGCGCCAGCGAAATTCAGATCGATTACCAAAAACGCATGCTGCGCGCGGACGGCACCGCGCTGGCGCAGGGCGATTACATTTCGATCGATGGAACGGCCGGCGAGGTTTTTGCCGGACAAGTCGCTACTGCGCCCTCGGAAATTGTCCAGGTGCTGATCGATCGCTCGCTCGACGCGAAGAAAAGCGAAACATACCGCGAGTATTCCAAGTTAATGAAATGGACGGATGAGTTCCGCGCGCTCGGCATTCGCACAAACGCGGACACGCCTGAACAAGTGACGAATGCAATCGCATTTGGCGCCGAAGGCGTTGGTCTTTGCCGCACGGAGCACATGTTTTTTGAAGGTGACCGTATCGACGCCATGCGTGAAATGATTCTCGCCGGCACCAAGGACGAGCGCGCACGCGCCGTGGCCAAACTGCTTCCATATCAGCGCGGCGATTTCATTGGCATTTTCACTGCACTAGGAGGTTTGCCCGCCACGATTCGCTTTCTCGATCCTCCGCTGCACGAGTTTCTGCCTAACGATCACGCGCAGCAGAACGAGCTGGCAAACAAACTCGGCGTGCCCGTTGAACAAATTTCTCGCCGTGTTCACGAGCTGCACGAATTCAATCCGATGCTAGGTCATCGCGGTTGCCGCCTCGGGATCACCTTTCCGGAAATTTCCGAGATGCAGGCGCGCGCAATCTTTGAAGCCGCCGCAGAAGTACAAGCCAACGGGATCAGGGTGCATCCAGAAGTTATGATTCCGCTAGTGGGATTTCCACGCGAGTTAAAGCTTCAAATCGACATTGTCCGCCGTGTCGCCGATCAAGTGGCAAGCGAAAGGCAGACAAAGTTCCGGTACCTCGTTGGCACGATGATCGAAATCCCGCGCGCAGCCCTTGTGGCGGACCAGATCGCGCGTGACGCCGAGTTCTTCAGCTTCGGCACGAACGATCTCACGCAGACCACGCTGGGAATGAGCCGGGACGACTCCGGCAGTTTCCTTCCTGCGTACGCAGAGCTCGACATTGTCGATGCAAATCCATTTGCTTCGATTGATCAGAAGGGCGTCGGACGCTTGATGGAAATTACCCGCGACCTCGGACGAAAGACGCGACCAAAAATCAAGCTCGGAATTTGCGGCGAACACGGCGGCGAACCGGCCAGCGTTAAGTTTTGCCATCGGCTCGGACTGGATTACGTGAGCTGCAGCCCATTTCGCATTCCCATTGCGCGATTAGCTGCCGCGCAAGCAGCGCTCGAAACTTAACACGCTTGGTCACATTTCAGGACATCGAGGCGGCTCGAAAACGCATTGCGGATGCGGTTTACTACTCGCCATGCCTGCCCTCGATTCCGCTGAGCGAACTGACGGGGACCGAAATTTTCTGCAAGCTGGATAACTTGCAGCGGACCGGAAGTTTTAAGGAACGCGGCGCACGCAACGCGCTCGCTCAATTGCCGCAGGAACAGCAGAAGCGCGGAGTCATCGCAGCTTCTGCGGGCAATCATGCTCAAGCACTCGCTTATCAGGGCAAGTTGCTCGGCATTCCTGCAACAGTCGTGATGCCAAAGTT
>QHNR01000025.1 GCA_003218475.1 Verrucomicrobiota bacterium
GGCGAAACTTTTCGCAGCGCCAACCAGTGAATCGGTGCGCCTTTCTGGCGAAAAATTAGCTCAAATCCACTCGGTGGCAGTTCGACATCGAGTTTGGCGATTGCAAAGCCCGAAGTTGACCGCGCGATCTCTTGGATTTTTCGAAAGTAATCCAAGTGATCGGTTGCAATGTAAATCACACCACTCTTTTCAAGCACGGTATGAACGCAGTTCAGGAAATCTTGCGTTACAATTCGGCGCCGATGATGGCGTCGTTTTGGCCATGGATCGGGAAACAATAGGTAAAATGTCTCCACCGATTCAGCCGGTAGCAGATAACGCACTGCATAGAAACTCTCCATCTGCAGTAGCCGAACATTGCCGAGATTGGCAACCCTCCGTGCAGAGCTGCGGATTCGACCGAGTAATCGTTCGATCCCGAGAAAGTTTTTGTTCGGCAGCCGCCGCGCCAGTGTGCAAAGAAACGAACCCTCGCCGCACCCGAGATCGACGTGCAATGGCGCTTTGCGTCCAAAGATCTTTTCCAGATCGAGCTGCTGTGTAAGCGAATCTCGCGACTGCGGGATCACTCGAGAACAGACGTGCCTGCGGTGAGCTAAGCTATCCTCACCCGCAGGCACGCTGAGGAGAAATCAAACCGCCGCTTTGGGAGCAGAGGTTCTGAAGCCGAGAAACAACCAGGAACATGATACTGAAGAGAATCGCGGCGGCTTTGATCATTATTTGTCTCGTTGTGGCTGAAGGTGAATCCGCTTATGACAGTCTCGCCTGTTGTAGGCAAGCAAAAACGGTCTGAGTTATTCACAACGCCTTGATTCGTAGGATGTCTAATCTCGATAATATGAATCGAGTTTTTCTTTTGACTCTCGGCTGCATAACGTTCGCCCTTACTATTACGCAGGTTGCTGCGCAAAGTTCCTCTCCTGGGACGACACGGACTGCGATTTTCGCTGGCGGCTGTTTTTGGTGCATTCAGCCGGCCTTCGACAAAGCTAACGGCGTCATCAAAACAGTCGTCGGTTATTCTGGTGGAACAGAACCGAATCCGACTTATGAGCTCGTTACATCCGAAAAAACGAATTACCGCGAATCAATCGAAGTCACATACGATCCGGCAAAGATTTCCTATGACCAACTGCTGGACATCTACTGGCGGCAGATTGATCCGACCCAAGCCGACGGCCAGTTCACCGATGTCGGTCCGAGTTATCGCGCCGCGATTTTCTATGGCAACACGGAGGAGAAGAAAGTCGCCGAAGCTTCAAAAGAGAAGCTCGCGCACTCCCGCAAATTTAATAAACCAATCGTCACTGAAATTTTACCGGCTATGAAGTTCAATCCTGCCGAGGCGTATCACCAAAAATATTATCAACAAAATCCGGAGCACTTCGAAGCGTTTGAACACGGATCAGGGCGGGTTTCGTTCAAGAAGAAAACGTGGGACGAGCGATAAGCCAGGTTGGCACGGCGCTCTGCGCCAGTATGCGTTTAGCGCCAAAGGCGCAGCATTCACCGGCAGCCTGGGGCAGCGCCCGAGGGAAGATGGCACCGAAAGAACACCAGCGCTGAGGGCGCGAGTCCTGCATCATTGCGACCACCCGCGCGGAATTGAAGCGCGCCTTAAGCGCTTGGTTTACGCGACAATCGGATTCCTGGGGCGATGCCCCAGGCTGACATGAGCCCGCGCCTTTGGCGCTAAACACAAAGGCGGAGCCCCTACATAATGCTGCGATCAGGCTGCGATTACAGATCAACCACCTGAATGCCTTCGGTCGCGGTGCGTTGAGAATAGAGATCGCTCAGGCGTTTCGTCATCGGCCCGACTTTACCGTCTCCGATTTGGCGGTTGTCGATTTTTGTGACTGCAACCAATTCTCCCATTGTGCCTGTGCAAAACATTTCGTTGGCGCCGTAAACATCGAGAACTGACAAGTCCGTCTCAACGCATCGGATTTTTTCGGCAGCACAAATCTCGATCACCGTCGCGCGAGTTATTCCTTCAGAGCACGCGACAACACGGCTAGTCGCAAGATCGCCGCTTGCTCGCGATTTATCGGAGTTGCGCACAATGAAAACGTGGGTCGCGTTCGTTTCTGCAACGAAACCGCGCATGTCCAGCATGAGCGCGTCGTCAGCGCCGGCGTTGTTAGCCTCGATCTTTGCCAGGATCGAATTCAGCAGGTTCGCGTGATGAATTCGCGCATCCAAAACCTCGGGTGGCGGACGCAGAATTTTGCTCGTAATCAAATTGAGTCCAGTCTTCGCGTAAACTGGCGCTTTGTGTTCTGCGAGAACAATCAACGTTGGGCCACTCTGATTTAGCCGGGGATCCATGCCCGAAGTGATTTTCACGCCGCGCGTAACGGTCAGGCGAATGTGGACGCCGTCGTGCATTTTGTTTGCCGCAAGCGTGCGTTTGATTTCCTCGATGATCTTTTCGTGCGGTGGAATTTCGGTGAACGAGAGAGCGCGGGCCGAACGCTCTAGCCGCTCGAGATGCTCGTGCAGCTTGAAGATACGGCCGTCGTAAAGACGCAAGCCTTCCCAGACCGCATCGCCGCCCTGCACGGCCGAATCAAACGGACTGATTCCCGCCTTGTGCCGGTGCACCAACTCTCCGTTGATGTTAACAAGCAGGTTGCGGTTTCGGTCGTCGAATTTCTGCAGCATTGGTTTCGCCGCGATTAAGGGGACAACGCAGATTGTGTTGTTGTAGCGGCGTTTGTGTCAAACGCCATGAGACCGAACAGGCGCTTGGCACAAGCGCCTCTACAATGATTTTGCCAAATTTGTAGATGATCCTTAACGCAATCGGTACTCGTAAAGCTGCTCATAACATTCGCGGCACCGGCCGTAAATTTCACGCCAGCGCTCCGGAACCTGGCGATCTGTGGAACGATACGGCCGAAACGAGGTCGTTTTTGCAACTTCAGTATACCAATGCCTGGCCCACAGCCCGTCGGTCTCGCGCAATCCCGGCGGCCAGGAAAGCATCGATTTGCTAAACTGAACGCCGACTGCATCGCACAGAAGCCGCAGAATTCGTTCAGGATCTTCCAGCACGTCTTTTGCATCAACAACAGGTGGAACCGATTTCGTGCGATTGCGGACAAAATCAAAAATCTCTGCTTGCTGTGTAAAGCCGAGGTCCTCCAGCGCCGGGTCGTCGCGTTTCTTAATATATGAAGCAATGACCTCGCGTGGGTCGCGAATAAGAAAACAGTTTGTCATTGTGCTGAGCCATTCCCGATCTACTTCCGGTAACAGGTGGTGCGTCATGTGTTTCTGGAAGAAAATCTGCCTGTCCTTGGGGATTGGCCCGGTCAGGTGCACAACGACTTTTTGCCAATCAGTTTCGCCGGCTGCGATCACTTCATCCGCGCCGGGGTGTCTTTTGCCGGTCACATTTAGGTAACAGGCGTAAAACGGTTCATCGACAACAAACGTATCCCGCCGATTACCCCAAGCGCGCATCATCGCCGTTGAAATGTTTCGGGGGCCCGACCACATCGCGATGCGAATTGCCTGAGGCATTGGCAAAGATTCTCGCGGCTGCGCGATTTGCCAGCCGAAATCGGACCTTCCGATTCCACGAGGCTGAGTAGACGGCCCGAGCTAACTCTTTGCAAAGACGCCCAGGAGCGGTCGACGTGATGGTATCTTTGAGCGAAAATCGCTGACGAAGCCGTCCTCAGTGCGGATCTCAACATGGCCAGCGGCGCTCTTGGCGCCATAGACCAGCACAGACCCGACAGGTGCTTCGTAGGGATTCGAGACGGGAAGTTTTTTGAACCCGTAACTGTTCACCAACTCCTGGCCGGCTTGTTTGGCCAGCGTTGTCTGCGGCCTGGACTTCACCACACCGGCAGCAACCAGCGCTTCCTTCACAAAATGCCAGCATTTCGAAAGCGAGTGGGCATGCGCTCGTTCCTGGGCAATCGTGGCTGCCCGACGCAATTTCGGATCAATGTTTGCATCCACCTTCGCAAACGGCTGCACGATTTTCTTGGGGTAATATTTGTCCACGACGTCGACCGATTGCTTTTTCCCACTGGAATCTGTGTAAGCAAACTTGGGGTTGGGCGCAGAGAAGATCAACGCTGACGCGGGATGCGGGCAAAACACCGCAAATCCCAAAACGGCGAGGGAGAGGGTGAGAAGTTTTGACATAAAGCGCGCGTCCTATCCAGCATATCGGCCATGCCCGCAACTAATTTTTTTCAACGAACGCAAGATTTATAATTTGACATCTGCCGAATGCGTTAAAAGCGGGCGCGTCTACAGTGACGAGACGAATTCGACCATCCGTCGGCGGATGTTTTCATCGGGCAAACGGCCGACTCCGCCCTGCATATTGTCTTCGATGTGATCCGGCTTATCAGTCGCTGGGATGGCACAGGTCACCGCAGGATGCCCGACGATCCATTTCAGAAAAAATTGCGCCCAGGATTGACAATCAAACTCAGTGGCCCAATCCGGCAGCGGTTTTGACCGTACTTTGCCGAAGAGATCCCCAGCTCCAAACGGTCGATTTACGATTACCGCGACGCCGCGCTCCTGCGCCAACGGCAAAATCCTCTGCTCGGCCTCGCGTTCCATGAGCGAATAGTTGATCTGCAGAAAATCGAGTTTCTCGCTGCGCATGATTTTCTCGACGCCGGCAAAAGCGCCTGCCTCGTGGTGCGTGATCCCCAGATACCGGATGCGGCCCTGCTGCTTCCATTCACGCAACGTCGCCAGATGCGTCTGGACATCCACCAGGTTGTGCACCTGCATCAGATCGATTCGTTTCGTGCGCAACAGCGCCATCGAACGTTCCATTGATTTGATTCCGTTTTCTTTGCCGTGCGTCCAAACCTTTGTTGCGAGAAAAAGCCTGTCCCGAATTCCGAGTGCGGCAGTGAGTTCGCCGATCACATCCTCGGCTCGGCCGTACATAGGCGATGAATCAATGACGCGACCGCTGAGTTTCACGAACAGCGAGAGCGCCTCTTCAAGCTGTCTGCGATTATCGGTCGTGAGATCGACATCAAATGTTTGCCATGTTCCCAGGCCGATCACTGGCAGCTTCTCGCCTGAGGAGGGAATAGTGCGCGCTAACATGGTTGGTGATTCGCTCACCGCGCGGGCGCTGATTGGCAAAGCCAGTCCGGCTGCACTTGCTCCAATCAAACGCGCGGCTTCGCGGCGAGTCATTTGGTTTAGCTTTCGAATTGTCTTGTCGAGCGGCGTCGCGTGCCAAGCCGTAGCTTTATACGAAGGTCTGGAGACATCTCTAATTGGATAGGGGACAGCGGTTAAGAGATTCCTCGACTTCGCTCGGAATGACAAGAAAGGTTAGCCGGTTATATGAAGACGACGCGCCGCCGTTTTATCAAACTATCCACTGCCGGTGCGCTTGCGTTACGCGCGAGATCGGCATCTTTGTTCGCGCAGAACACAGTGAAACCTCTGCGCATTCTGATTCTGGGCGGCACCGGGTTCACCGGCCCGTATCAGGTGCGGTACGCGCTAAGTCGCGGGCATAAGGTGACGACGTTCAACCGCGGGAAGACGCACGCAGGCGAATTGCCGAACGAAGTCGAACAACTCATTGGCGATCGCAATGGCAAACTCGATGCGTTGAAAGGTCGACAATGGGACGTAGTTATCGATAACCCGACAACCCTTCCGGCGTGGGTGCGGGATGCAGCGCAGATTCTTAAAGGCAACGTCGAGCGTTACGTCTTCATCTCGACGATTTCTGTTTACGGGGAACCGAAGACCGGTCCGGACGAGACTGCACCGACAGAAAAATACGAAGGCGCCGATCCCTACAAAGAGACGCTCGAGGCGATGAAGGCGGGCGGTTACAAAACCTATGGTCCGCTTAAGGCGCTCTCGGAAAAAGAAGCCGAGAAATGGTTTCTCGGAAAAACGCTAATTATTCGCCCGGGACTTATCGTCGGTCCGCGGGACGAAACCGATCGCTTCACTTATTGGCCGGTGCGGATCGATCGCGGCGGCGAAGTGCTTGCGCCCGGTTCGACTGACGACCCTGTGCAATTCATCGATGCGCGCGGTCTCGCCGAATGGACGATCCGCATGGCCGAAAACCGCGAGACCGGGATTTACAATGCAACCGGCCCAGCAAAACCATTAGGCATCGGCGGAATGCTTGATGGGATCAAGGCCGCACTGAAATCAAATGCCACGTTCACATGGGTAGCGGAGGATTTTCTCACGCAGCAAAAGGTGGAACCGTGGTCGGACATGCCGGTCTGGACTGGAAAAGAGAGCGGACTTGCTCGCGCAAAAATCGATCGCGCGCTCAGTAAAGGGCTGACATTCCGTCCGCTCGCGGAAACTGCGCGCGACACACTCGCCTGGTTCAAATCGCATCCGCAAGATCGACAAGCGCATTTGCGGGCCGGTCTTACGCCCGAACGCGAAACAGAAGTGCTTGCCGCCTGGAAGAAACAAAAGGGGTAGCGACAGATCGCCGATGCGTCCAGCCGTTTGGCTGTCGCGCCCCAGCATCGCGTATCGATGAAAAGATTCTTTTCCAGAATCGTTGACGTAAAACCCGACGAGCCGCGCGCTCTTTGGCTCGGATTCGTTTTCCATTTTCTTATTCTTACCGGCTACTACATCCTTCGGCCGATTCGCGACAGCATCGCCGCGAGCAACCGGCTGGAAACACTGCCCTGGATGTTTACTGCCACGCTCGTGGGGATGTTGATCGCCAATGCTGTCTTCGCGGCGATCGTGGCGCGAATGTCGCGAAGAAAATTTATTCCAATCGCTTATGCGTTTTTCATTTTTAATCTCGCGCTCTTTTTCATTCTGATGCGGAGTTTCCCACCGGCACAGCAAGTTTGGATCGGACGCGCTCTGTATGTTTGGGTCAGCGTGTTCAATCTATTTAATACCGCCATCTTCTGGGCGTTCATGACAGATCTCTTCACGGTTGAGCAGGGCAAGCGGCTGTATGGGTTCATCGCTGTCGGCGGATCGCTCGGCGCCATCTTTGGGGCGTACATTACCAAGCATTATGTTCGTGACATCGGTCCGGCAAATCTGCTGGTGATTTCCGCGATGATGTTCGCAGTCGCTGGTTCCCTGGTTCGCTTCTTTCCCAGCGGCTTCGCGGAAGAAGACAAACCTGCTCCAGCGCGCGAAGAACCGATCGGCGGATCGATCTGGGCGGGCATCACTCATATCGCTCGTTCGCCATATCTTTTCGGGCTTGCCGCCTCCATGCTCCTTTACACGACAACATCGACCTGGGCGTACTTTCAGCAGACAGATCTCGCGCGAGAAGCGCTAAAGAGCAGCAACGATCGAACTGTTTTTTTGGCGAACCTTGAAATCTGGGTGAACAGCATCACGGTCATCATCCAGATCTTTCTCACTGGCCGTTTGCTCAAATGGTTTGGCGTCGGGTTCACACTCGTTTCACTGCCTTTCCTGAGCATGATTGGTTTCGGCGCGATGGGGATCGCGCCGAGCCTGGCGTTGTTGGCGGTCTTTCAGGTCGCTCGCCGGGCTGCCGCGTATGCGCTGATGCGACCCTCCCGCGAGATTCTATTCACGGTTTTGCGCCGCGAAGATAAATACAAGGTGAAAAGCGTGACGGACACTTTGATATACCGCATCGGAGATCAGCTAGGCGCATGGTCATATGGCGGTCTGCACGCGCTTGGCTTGGAACTTCAGGGGATCAGCTTTATCGCCGTTCCGGTTACCGCCGGTTGGTGCGGTCTCAGTCTTTGGCTGGCTAGGAAACAGCGCGCGCTTGCGCAAGCGCAACGTGCAGATCGAACCGCTCTGCTGGACGATATGGCCGCATCTGAACTAGCGTGAATTAGCGGTCGGTCAGGCTTGAGTTGGTTTGAAAACAAATTGCACTTGCCCACGCGCGACCGGAATCGCAAACGAATAACAAGTTTAAAGGAGATAACACAATGGCAACACGAACCGGATCGGCTGTTTGGGAAGGCACACTGAAACAAGGCAAAGGAACGATGAAACTCGGGAGCGGCGCTTTCGAAGGTCCTTACTCATTTGCATCACGCTTCGAAGAAGGAAAAGGCACAAACCCAGAAGAGCTCATCGGCGCGGCGGAAGCCGGCTGCTTCTCGATGGCGCTAGCGTTCAATCTGGAAAAAGCAGGGCATCCCGCTAAACGCCTCAGCACGATGGCAACAGTGAAACTGGAGCCGGCGGGCAACGGATTCAAAATCACTGCCATCGATTTGAAAACCGAAGCCGATGTTCCCGGAATCGACGAAGCAAAATTTCGCGAGCAAGCCGAGCTGACCAAAAAAACTTGCCCTGTGTCAGTCGCTCTCGCCGGCACACAGATCAATCTCGAAACGAAACTGCTATAGGCGCGATTCATAATGTTGTAGCCACCGGACTGTGGCCGGTCCAGCTCATGCGCTGCTGTTCAAGCTAGGCGAGACGGCCCACAGGGGCGTGGCTACAGCAGAGGGAGTTTTGATTCCTCGCACAGTGGGCAACGAGCGCGTCGTCGCTCCTGAGAACTTCTCGAATTATTACTTCGCCAATTCGTAGAGATATTCGACAAACGACATTATGGCGCCGTCGAATCCCTGGATCTTCGGGTTTATTGATTCGATGACATAATATTCGTCCGGCGCGTGCGCGCCGCTGCCGTGGCCAAGCCCAAAATGTCCGGCGGCAAGTTTGAGTGGTTCGCCGGTGAAAACGTATCCCGGATACGAGCCAGCGTTGCGCGGCCAAAGTAGCGGATCGATTCCGAATTCTTTGTAGGTTGCACCCTGCGCCTTGATCAGCGCGGAATCAGCCGAAGTGCTCGTGGGATCGTAGCCGCCGGTCATGTTCACTTCGATGTCGTCGAAGCCGTGCTTCGCCAGATGCACCTTTAGCGCGGCAAGTGCGTCCGCGGCTTTCATATCGGGCACGAGGCGCATGTCGATCTTCGCGACGGCGCGATGCGGCAGAATAGTTTTGCCACCGGGGCCGGTATAGCCACCCACCAAACCTTCAATGTTCACTGTGGGCTGCGATTCAAGCCGCTCATTCACCTGCTCCCACGGCAGATTGTTGATCCAATGCTGGACGCTGAACTGCTTCTTTGCCTGGGCTCCGCTGCGCACCTTGGAAACTTTTTCGATCATCGTTTTCTCTTCAGTGGTGAGCGGTCGCGGCATTGGGTAATTGTCGATCCTGATCTCATTTCCGTCGTCGGACACGAGCGTGTCCAGCGCTTTAACCAAGTGCCATGCGGGGCTGTCCACCATCGCCTTTAACGAGGAATGGATGTCTTTCGCCGGACCGCGTCCCCATTTTTCGCCGCTCGACACCAATTCAAGCTCTATCACCCCTTTCGATCCGAGATTTACTGTCACGATTCCGTCGAGATCTTGCGTAGCCGATGGCATGAACACGCCGACGCATTTCTTCAGCGCGTCGAGCACTTCGGGTCGCCTAACGAGCTGCGGGATATGCGGCGAACCGATCTCCTCTTCGCCTTCCGCGACCATCACGAGGTTCACCGGCATCTTCTTTCCAGCGCCTCGAATCGCGTGCAGCGCCGCCAAGAAAGCCGCTTCCGGTCCTTTCTGGTTCACCGCGCCGCGACCGATGATGACTTTTCCCAGCGGCGGTTTGTCCACGATTCGCGCTTCAGTCGGCGGCGCCTTCCATTCCGCCGGATCAAACTGTTTCACGTCATACATGAAATACAGTCCGACAGTTTTCGGCGCGCCTGCGTCGAGCGTTGCGAATACGCCCGGCTTACCGTCTGTTTTGATCACTGTGGCCTGCTGAGATCCCGCGTCGCGCGCGAGCTTCGCCATGTATTCGGCACCTTCCGGGTAACCGCGGTCCTCCGCCGCGATCGACACCTGAGCGATCCAATCCTGCAACCGTTTCACCGCTTCATCATGTCGCCTAGCAACTTCCGCTTTGATGTCGCCATGATCGCCGGTTGCTGCGAAGCAATGATGCGCTGCAAGCGCGAATGCGGTAAGGGAGACGAGGAGCTTTGTCTTCATAATTTACAATGCGAGGTTTTCTTGTTCTGGTGCTGACGCTGTTGTCGCGAGACCACTAAATTTTTTCATCAGCTCATCCAGCTTCGCGACATAATAATCGACATTCTCGTCGCGATTCTGCGGATCGAATTCGCTGGCGAGCTTGGCAGCTTCATATGCGGGAACTTTCTTCGGCGTCGCTTTGATGTAGTAACTAATCTGGTCGCCTGGTTTGTAGTTCCGACCGCTGGCGAGAGCGAGCTCATACGCGGCGGCCCGGTTCCGTGCGGAGCCGGCAATCTTGGCCCGATATTTATCGAGAGAATCCTGAAGCGTGTCGGTCTTCATCAGCATGTCGATCTTCCATTCGCGGTTTCGGATTTTTTGTTCGAACTCGTTTCGAAGATCAGCAATCGCCTCCGGTCTACGTTCCATAGTGAGCTTGATCATTTGCTCGAGGAAAACACGCTGGAATTTTTCGAGTCCGCGCGATTTGAGCGCACCGCCTTTGATAATGACGTCGCCGTCTCTCGCGAGCAGCGCATAATTCTTCGCTTTGTAACTGAACATCGCGTCGAATTGCTCGTCGATTTCGACGTCGATTCCGGGCGGCAATTCCTTCGCCAGATCTTTCTGCAAATCCTCAACATCGATGTTCTCAGGCGGCACGAAATAGATTCCGTCGGTATCGACCTCAATCACGTGCGCCCCGTGCGCATTGAGCCACTCAATCATCTTCCTAAGCAGATCGCGCCCGATTTGCGTGACGCGTGCGGCAGCGTCGAAGTCGGCGAAATGTCCCTGTGCAAAGCCGAGATAACCGTAAAAGCTGTTCAGCAAAATCTTGAACGTGTTTTGCAGCGCTTGGAGATGATGCTGCTTTGCGGGATCCTTTTCCGCACGCATTTTCGCCTTTGCTTCCAAGCGGAACGTGCGCAGATCGGTGAGCAAATGCCGAAAGATCTGGACCTGGTCCGTTGCGGGAAAACATTCAAACTGCAACATCACTGACGGATACAGCGAAGCGATGTCGCAGTGCGAGACGTTGCGTGCCACGCCGGTAAAGAAAATGTCGGTGTAACCGCCTTCGAATGCGCGCGGCATTGGCAGTTCCGGAATGCTGTGGCGCTGGCGGAAATATTCGCGCAGAAAAAGCGAGTTGATACGGGTCGCGTTTCCCCTGACGATCACGTCCTGATAGTTGTACGGAAAAATCTGCGCCTGGATAAAATAGCTCGGGCTTAAGAGCTCCGACAGAGCGCGCGTTTCTCGAACGCCGCATAGTGCGCGCCGTCGGAACGCTTCGGAATTGTCTAGGTACGCGCGCTTCAGTTCTTTGCCGGTAAGCGCCGAAATTTCTTCGCTGTCACAAAGATCGAAGTGCCGGGCGACGTCGCTTCGTTCAAAACCCGCCAGCGACCGCATCCCGACGTCGTAAAACTGCGCAAGCAAAAACGTATCGACGAAATGGCGCCCACCGACTGTGAACTTCGGGTAATCGATAGTTTTCTCTGCAATTTGGAGTCGCGACGGACGGGAGCGTAAAAAGCCATCGCTGCGCCCCCAATCGAGCTTGGTTTTGAGTTTCTTCGCCCGCGCAACGAGGAGCGGCAGATACACGCGAAACAAATCGTGGCCTTCGATGACGTCCGGATCGCGCTCTTTGATGAGTGCGGTTAGTCGCTTGAGCGCGTTTCTCTCGGATTCTTCAACATTGTTTGGATCGACAATCATCAATTCTTCCCAGCCAGTGTTATCTGAGAGTGCAACGCTGATAATATGATCTCCCCGGCCGGGGTCACCGCCCCCGGCTACAGAGAGCACTTCCAGCTGCATTCGCTTCAATTCTTCGAAGGGAAGGTCTTTGAACAATGTGCGGCCAGTGGCGGTGAGGTAATGCTGCACCGGGTCGGTGAACGCGAAGAAATCGCGCCCGGCATTCTTCAGTCCGTTGCGCAACGCGATTAGTTCCTTCCAGCTATCGACGGTGATCAGCCAGCCGTATTTCAGATCGGTCTGGAGTTTTTCCGATTCGATGCCCAGATCGACAACGTCGGAGTCGGCCCAGACGAACGGATGAAACGCCTCGACGTCGGCGAGCGTCGATCCGTCAGCTTCCCGGCGGTAAACACGAACCGTTCCGGTTTCGCCCAGTTCGATGGCGACAATTCGGGGCGTGGGATCAGCGCCGAAGAGCAGCGTGTTCTTTTCAAATTCCATTGATCATCCACAGATTGCGCAGATTCAAAACAACTCACCCTCACCTCAATCCTCTCCCTTCGAGGGAGAGGCGGATGCGAAGACCAGTCGAAGACCAAAATAATCTGCGGCAATCTGCGAAATCTGTGGATATAAATCGGGAATGAAACTCTTCCCGATCCTGTGGACATTTATTTTCTGTTCGGCTGTGGCCGTCGCGCAGCCATCGCCGCAATCCACCGCGGATGCGGAATTGCCGTCGCTCCTGGTCATCTACAAAGATATCCACGCGCATCCGGAATTATCTGGGCATGAGGAGCACACGGCAACGCTGGTCGCAAAGGAATTGCGAGCGGCAGGCTGCCAGGTCACCGAGCATCTTGGCAAATATGAAAAGTCGGACCTGAGGGGTTACGGGGTGGTAGGGGTGATGAAGAATGGCGACGGCCCGACAGTGCTTGTGCGCACGGACATGGATGCGTTGCCTGTAGAAGAAGAGACTGGTTTGCCGTACGCCAGCAGGGTCGTCGTCAAAAACGATGAGGATAAGGACGTCCATGTAATGCACGCGTGCGGACATGACGTACACGTCGCGGCGTTCATCGGCACTGCGCGCGCTCTCGGAAAATTAAAAGACCAATGGCACGGCACGATCGTGTTCGTAGCACAACCAGCAGAGGAGATTGGTTCTGGCGCGCGCGCGTTACTCAAAGACGGACTTTATGACCGATTCGGAAAACCGAATTTTGCCCTCGGTTTTCATGACAAAGCCGATCTTCAAACCGGCCATATTGGCGTAACCGAAGGATATACGTCCGCAAATGTTGATTCAGTCGATGTCACTGTTCGAGGCGTGGGCGGACACGGCGGCTATCCTCACAAGACGAAGGATCCGATCGTTCTCGCAGCGGAAATCATCAACGCGTGGCAAACCATCGCAAGCCGTGAAAATAATCCGCTCGATCCAATTGTTATCACGGTAGGATCCATCCACGGCGGAACCAAACACAACATTATTCCGGATGAAGTGAAAATGCAGATTACGGTGCGCACATATAAACCTCAGGTGCGCGAGCGCGTGCTTGCAGATATCGATCGGATTGCAAAAGGCTGCGCGGCAGCCGCTGGAATACCGCCGGACTTGGCTCCGATTGTAAGCGTGTCCAAAGATTTCGTTGCGCCTGCGACTTACAACAATCCCGAACTTACGAAGCGGCTGATCGCTGTTTGGAAAAAGTCGTTAGGCAACGAAAACGTGGAGATTGTCGATCCCACGATGGGCGGCGAAGATTTTTCCGAATACAGCCTGCCGGACCATTCCATTCCAGCGGTTGATTTTCACTTCGGAGCGGTCGATCCAGCAAAGATCGCGGAGTTCAAACAGGCGGGGAAGGAGTTGCCGACCCTGCATTCGAGTAAATTCGCACCCGTTCCCGAACCAACGATTCGGGTCGGCATCATCGGAATGACCACCGCCGTGCTGGAATTGATGAAAAAGTGACTGCATCAAGTCATTCGGAGCGAAGTCGAGGAATCCAGAGCCATACTTTTCGGTAACTCCGTAGGATCCCTCGACTCCGCTTGGCTCCGCTCGGGATGACCTGACGGTCACTTTACCTTTATGTTCTTCCGCAGATAGGTGGGCACGTCGAGATCTTCGCCTTCGACGATCGTTGGCTCGCTTTTTTCAAATCGTCCGCGGGTGACCGGCTCGAATTGCAAAGTTTCCTGTTTCGCCTGCAGCGACTTTTCGGCTTGCAGTTTCTCTTCCTTCCGCGGAACCGCTTTCTTCTTTGGCGCAACAGTAAGCGGCTCGGGTTCGTTTGGCACGAATGGAGGCGCCGGTGGCGTTTCGGTGGCCACCGGTTCTTCAAACGAAACACTCTCCTCAAGAGGCGCAGGGTCCAACGCTGGTTCCGGCTCGATATGAATTTGTGGCTGGGGGTGCTGGTAATGCTCCCGGACTGGGGGCTGCGCGGATGCGCTGCTCAGCGCTGCGGAGTCCCGGGGTTGCGAAATCAAATCGTCTTCTGCAGCGAGCGAGCTGATAATGGTCACGGTCAAACGATCTCCCAGTCGTGCGTCCACAACCGCACCGAAGAGAATTTGTGTTTGCTCGTTAACATGACGGCCAAGCTCCTGCATGAGGACTTCGACTTCAGAGAGTGTCATCCCGGGCCCACCGGCGACCTGTACGAGTACGTTTGTAGCGTCTGCCAGCATCCGGCCACGATCCATCAATGGATTTTTAAGCGCCTGCGTGAGAGCGTCGTGCGCGCGATTGTCCGAATCGGCTTCGCCAAAGCCAAACAAGCAACGGCCGTTGTGCGTGCGCAATGCTGCCAGCAAATCATCGAAGCCGATGCGAATAAGTCCCGGGCGCTGAATTAAGTTCACAATCGAGCGAACACTCTGGCTGATTGTGGTATCGGCCATTGCGAACGCCTGATGAATTCCTGCTTGCGGCGAGACCAAATCGCCCATCCGATCGTTCTCGAAGCAGATCACCGAGTGGCAAACCTCGCTTAGCCGGGCGAGCGCCACGCGGGCCTGGGCGTTACGCCGTTTGCCTTCAAATGTGAACGGAAGAGTAACGAAGCCGATCACAAGCGCCCCAGCTTCACGGGCCAGCTGCGCAACGTACGGTGCCGCACCCGACCCGGTGCCGCCGCCGAGCCCTGCACAAACGAAAATCATACGCGCATCGGCCAGTGCTTCACGAATTTCATCAGCCGATTCCACGGCTGCGTCATAACCCAGTTCGGGGTCGCCGCCAGTCCCCAAACCGCGCGTTATATTACGGCCGAGCTGCACCTTATGCGCCGCAACCGAACTAGTGAGTGACTGCACGTCGGTATTGATCGCAACTACGCTGGCCTTCTCCAAGCCGTCGAGCACGATTCGATCCAGAGCGTTTAGCCCGGCGCCACCAACGCTGACAACTTTCACCGGAACAAACTCCGCCAGCCGATCAGGGGGACTGTAATTTTTACTGAGTTGAATCATATCGATCTTGCTATCCCATTCTTAAATCTGTCATTCCGAGCGAAGCGAGGAACCTCGCAGTTCGCCAAAAGATCACACGAACCAAACACGGCCTTGTTCTCGATTTAGGGTCACTTGACTTGAATGGAGTAACCCCGCAGCGCATTTGTGAGGTCCCTCGCCGTCTGCGCGGCTCGGGATGATCGCCTGAGAGTGCGTTCAAAGTCGTCATCGCATTCCGCTGAAAAGCCTTCCAAAGATTCGGCCAAACCGTCGCGACGGCCGATCCGTATGCATCACTTGTGCGAACCTGACCAAGCCGATCGCCGTCGAGAACTGGGGATCCTCCACTGCGGACGTTACGCCCCAGGTGGTCTGCGCGTGCGCGACGTGCGCAGGCAGCTCGAAAATTTCCTCTGCGAGATGATCGATACCACTAAGAAGACTGCAACCGCCGGTAATGAAAATGCCTGTGCCGAGATAATTGAGATACGACTCCTCGTCCAGCCTGCGTTTAAGTAACTCAAATCCTTCACGCACGCGCAGGTGAACGATTGTGTTCAGCATTTCCCGCTCGATCTCTTTTCCGGCGAACCCTGAATCGTCCTTTAACAAAATCATTTCGCCAGGCAAACAATTGCCAAGGGTGCAACTGCCCTCTTCGATTTTTAATTTCTCCGCGCGCGCCATTGGGATTCGCAGCCCCATGGAGATATCGTTGGTGATGTGGTCGCCGCCCAAAGCTACGCAACCGCTTTGTTTCACCGCACTGTCGGCGTACAAAATGTAATCAGTTGTCCCGCCGCCCATATCGATCACCAGCGCGCCAAGATCTTTCTGATGCTGGGTGAGCACGACCTGCGCAGAAGCAAGCCCGCCGAAAACAACGTCCTCCACATCCAGCGGCAGCTCTTTCACACAGCGGATGGTATTTTGAATCCGGGTGCGCACGCCATGAATGATATGAAAATCGGCTTCCAATTTTTGCCCAAGCATCCCGATCGGGTTCAGCACGCCGTTTTGTCCATCCACATGATAATGTTGAATGAGGGAATGAAGGAACGCGTTTTGCGCCGGAATGCTCACCTCGCGCGCATTAATTTTTACGTCCTGGACATCCCGTTCATCAATTTCATCGCGATCTTCGGGCAGCGTGATGCATCCACGGTTATTGAAACTTTGCAGATGGGACCCGGCGACGGCGACATAAACGCTCCGGATCATCACGTCGCTTTTCTGTTCGGCATCCACCACTGCTTCGTGCACGCATTTCATCGCCGTCTCAAAATCGACGATCTCCCCCTTTCGCACGCCACGTGATGGCGCCTGGCCGACTCCTAGGATTTTGATGGTGCCGTCCGGCCGACCTTCGCCGACAACGACACAGATTTTGGATGTGCCAATCTCAAGACCGACCATCAAATTATTGTTGGCCATGGTTGTTAATCCGTTTTCTGTCGTTGTCTGGGATTTGCCCTGGTAAAGGGCGTTGAACCGGCGCGCGACTTCGGCGCAGGTGCCGCAGTTTTTTCAGGCGCACCCACCGGGATTGCCTTCATGATCCGCGGCTCCACAGCGGGCGTGATCGTATCGTTAATGATGGCTGCCGGAGGCTCGGCGAAAGTGACGGGAATGTTTCGTTGCACCAGCAGGTTTACAGTTCCGAGTTCCTGTTTTGAGTCGTCGCAGTAAACAAGAAATTGTTCCAGCCGCCGTAGTTGCGTTTGCAGATCATTAAACCCGAACGTCACGCGCGCGCGATTTTTGTCTGTCACCAGCAGGCAATACTTTTTCGAAATGTCGATCTCGCGAATCTGGAAACGCATTTGCAAAAAACTGCGCGTGCTTAGACGCAGCAGCTCCAGGGCTGTTTTTGCTTCGGGCGATTGGACAGCTTTCCCCGCCTCGAGCGATTCGCCAGAGCACCCCAGGATGAGCGGCAGTCCGAGATATTCGGGTAACAACTTCTTTTGTTTCATCAAAACACCACGCGCGTCCACCAAAAACGCAGCATCTGATGCAAATGGATCGGAAATTTCTTTTTCGCTGGTGATCCAGGCGACCGGCTTTCGTTCCACCACATGAATATCGATCTCACCTGGCAATTTTCGCACCACTTGAACTTCGTCAGTTTGAGGAAGCTGCTGTATGGAATCATGCACGCTCGCGAGGTTTACTTTAAAAATATTTTCGCCTTCATGCAGATCGGCAGCTTTCAAAATCTGCTCTCGCTGCAAAGTGCCGTCAGTCTGCAGTTCAATTGTCTTTATTTGAAAATCTGAATTCTCAAACAACAGGCGTCGTGCAGCTTCGCGCAGGCCGGCATAAGCGGCGCCGCACAACGCAGCGACTAAAATTACTCTGCAGAGTACGCCCATGGCCGTTCGAATGCGATGCTGCGTCGCTCTTCGGGAACGGACTTTCACATCGAGCAAGTGCTGCTGACGGCGCTGGCGCACATTGGACAGTCGTCGATTGCGCGATCGGGAGCTTTTTTGGCCGAAATTCATCTCCGGCTCCCTTCTGTTCTGGCGCGAGACAATTCGATAATGCGGGCGCAAAGATCGACATAGCTGATGCCGGCGGCCGCAGCAGCCTCCGGCAGCAGACTGGCTTCGGTCATTCCAGGAATGGTGTTGACCTCCAGCACAAACGGCTCTCCGCTGTCGGACAAAATGACATCAATACGCCCGTAAACTTGCAAGCCGAGCGCGCGAAACGCTCGCAACGCTAATTCCTGAATTTGGGCTGTTTTCTTTTCGTCGAGCTGCGCCGGGCAAACATGCTCCGCGCCGCCACCTGCCTGCGGATTGAGAAAAGGATACTTATTGGTGAAGTCGTAAAAGCCGCCTTTCGGAATTATCTCTAGAATAGGCAAGGCTTGGTCACCGAGAATACCTATCGTTAATTCCCGGCCAGATACGAACTTTTCTATCAACAATTCGCGATCGTACTTTGCAGAACCGGCAATCGCCGGCGCAATTCCCTCCGCGTTTTTCACAATGTGAACGCCGACGGTAGAGCCTTGCCGTGGTGCCTTAATCACAATTGGCGGTCGCATGCGGGGATGCTGATTCGCGTCAATTGTTTCCCACGGCGGTGTACGCACACCGTGCTGCTCAAACTTTTCTTTCGATCGGATTTTATCGAAAGCCAGTCGGCTTTCTTCAACTCCTTCGCCCGTGTAAGCGATCCCGCGTTCTTCCAGAAGCTGTTGGATTTGTCCGTCTTCGCCGAAAGTTCCGTGCAATGCAATGAATGCGAGATCGATATCTCCGGGGAGCTGAAAATTCTCATCTCGCACATCGACTTCAACGACGTTCGCGCCGAGCGAACGCAGTGCTTTGGCAATTCCCTGCCCGGTTGCCAGCGAAACGTCGCGCTCACTGCTCGGTCCGCCCATTAAAACTGCAATTTTTTTCGGCAATGTTTTCACGTCATTCCGGCTCTCCAAGGATTTGCACTTCGGTTTCCAATTCAATTCCGCGCTTTGTCCGCGCCCTTGCCTTGATCAGTTCGATTAGTTCAAGCATTTCCGCCGCTGTCGCGCCGCCATCGTTGACTATGAAATTGCCGTGGACCTCGGACACGCGCGCATTTCCTACCCGCGAATTTTTCAGGCCCAGTTCATCCACCAGTTTTCCCGCTGGAATGCTGTCGGGGTTCTTGAAAATGCAACCTGCGCTCTTGGCGACTGGCTGCGTCGTGCGCCGTTTCTCCTGTGATTCGCGCAAGCGGTCATCGATCTTTGCGCGCTCATCCGGCTGCGCGTCGAATGTCGCCGAAATCGCAAAGTTATTCTCCAACAACGGGAACCGCCGGTAAAAAACCTCTAATTCATCTCGATTTTTCACGTGCGGATTGCCTTCGGTATCAAGATAACGAACGCGCGCCACGTTCTCGAAAGTTTGCGCGCCCATCGCACCAGCGTTCATGCGCAACCCGCCACCGACTACGCCCGGGATTCCTTCCATCCATTCCAGTCCGCCGAGATTTGCCGCCCGCGCCGCATAAGCAACTTCCCTCAACTTCACGCCAGCGCCTGCAGTAATCTCGGACCCGTTGATCTCGATTTTGTCGAAATCGCCGCCGCACGGATGAATCACCACGCCGCGAATCCCACCATCGCGGACAAGAAGGTTCGATCCGCGACCCATTACGAAAAGCGGCAGGTTTTCATTCCTGCAAAATCGAATCAGTGCGCCAAACGCGTTCTCGCTCTGCGGCTCGACCCAAAATTGCGCAGGGCCGCCTACGCGCAACGTAGTGTGTTTTGAGAGCGGCTCATAAAGACGGACGTCGCCGTTTTCGCCTACAATGGCCCTCAGCTTTTCAGCAATCACGAGATCCGCCGCCAGAAGCGACAATTGCTCGTGAATGTTGCCGGCACCGAGACTCAATACGAGATCGCCGACGTCGAGCGCGTTGCCGATATCGCAATGGACGCGCTCGAAGCGTGGCTGGTAACTGGCGGCACGATGACCGTGCTTCAACATTTCATCGACAATCGTCTGCCCGCTGACGCCCGGAATTGGCGGTTCGCTCGCAGGATAAACATTCGTCACGACCACGCGATCCGCATCATCGAAGGCGCTGCTAAACCACGTGCATAACGCTTTCGTGCGTGAATAACGATGGGGTTGAAACATGGCGAGCACCCGTTTGCGGCCAATCGCCCGCGCAGTTTTCAATGTAGCGCGAATTTCGGTAGGATGGTGCGCGTAATCGTCAACGAGCAAAAAGCGCTCGCTCTCATATTTGATCTCGAACCGGCGTCGCGCGTGCTCGAATTTACGAAGAGAAGCTGCAATTTTTTCAAACGGAATTCCAAGCTCGACCGCGAGCGCGATCACTCCGAGGGCATTGTGGACATTGTGCGGCCCTGGCACGTTCAGCACGGCATCGCCGAGTTTTTGCCCGCGAAAATAAACGGAAAAATCTGAGCTGAAAGAGTGCAAGTCTACTTCGGCGCCTCGATAATCGGCCGCGTCCGAGAACCCGAACGAGATCACGTTTTTGCGGGTTGCGCATAATCGCGCCGTGTTCGCGTCATCGAGATTGTAAAAAACTGTTCCGCTGGTTTGCTCGATGAACCGCGCAAAGACTTCTTCGATCGCGGCGAGATCGGAATAAAAATCAAGATGTTCTTCTTCGATATTCAGAATGAGGGCGTGCGCGGGATGGAAGCAGCGCAGAGTGCCGTCGCTTTCGTCGCCTTCAGCGACAAAATATTCGCCGCGTGGGTCCCAGTGTGCGTTCGTTCCGAGAATCGGGATTTCGGCGCCAACGTAATGGGATGGATGCAGGCCGCCTTCGCGCAAAATGTGCGCCGTCATTGCCGAGGTAGTTGTTTTGCCGTGCATTCCGGCGACAACAATGCCGCGCTTCGCGCGCATAATTGCGGCGAGGGCTTCCGCGCGACGGACGACGGGTTTTCCCGAATCACGCCCGGTCACGAGAACGGGATTGTCGCTCTTAATTGCGGAGGAAAAAACAACAAGGTCAGCGGTGCATGCGTGTTCCGGACGATGCTGTTCATAAAAGCGCAGCCCGACCCGCTGCAATCGATCTGTTTCCATTGTGTTGGCCTTGTCTGAGCCGCTCACCGTGTGTCCGAGCTCAGTCAAAAGCGCTGCGAGACCGCTCATGCCGCTTCCCGCTACACCAACAAGATGAATCCGGTGATGCTCTTGCGTCAGGAATCGCGGCAAATCAATTGCTCGGACGCGATCGGCAGGCGCGCTGCATTCTTCAGACACGGGCTTCATGAGTCGTATATTTCTCCATTGTGGTAGCCACCCGCCCAGCCGCATCTTTCGACGCCAGATGTGAAGAATTCGCAGCCATTTGCTCAATCCGCTGCCGGTCCTGGATCAACTCGCGAATGTTGCGCGCAAGCAATTCGCCGGAGACGTCTGATTCCTTGATGAGAATCGCCGCTCGGGTGCGCGCATAAATTTCTGCGTTGCGCGTTTGATGGTCATCAGTGGCATAGGGAAACGGAATCAGGATCCCGGGCAACGAAAAAGCGGCGAACTCGGCGAGGCTGGCCGCGCCGGCTCGAGCCACAACGAGATCTGCAGCGCTGTAAGCTTCTTCCATTCGATGATGAAAAGCGGCGATGTAAGCGGGAATATTTTCACGGCGATAGTTATCTGAAACCAAACGCTCATCTCGCGCGCCGCAAAGATGGATCACCTGGAGCGGAACACCTTGCAAGAATGGCAGCGATTTGATCAGCGCCTGATTAATTCCGCTTGCCCCCTGGCTGCCTCCCATCACAAGCAACGTGGGCAAATCCTCATCCAGTCCGAGTTTTCGACGCGCGACCCTCCGATCCAAACGCACTAGTTCATTCCGGACCGGCGTGCCGGTGACTTCGGTGTGTGTTTTTGGAAAGAAAGGCGCGCATTCCTTGAAGCCGAGCATCACCGCGTGCACCATCCGTGCCGTCAATCGGTTTGCCTTTCCGGGGACGGCGTTTGATTCGTGAATAAAAGTCGTAATGCCTCGTATTCGTCCCGCCAACACCGGCGCAGTGGAAGTGAATCCACCCATGCCGAGGATCACCTGAGGTTTGAATTTACGGTACAGAGAGCGGCAAAGTGATAAGCTTTCGTAAAAGCGGCGAACGAAACCAAAGAACGCGGGAGAAAACGGTGAGGGGAGCCCAACCGTCGGCAATTTTTCGACTCGGAAATTTGTGTGCCCGGAAACCGCCAGAGCGTCAATGTCCTTTTCGGAAATTAACAGCATCACGTCGTGGCCACGATCGCGCAGCACTTCTGCCACGGCGATGCCGGGGAAAAGATGGCCGCCAGTGCCTCCGCATGCGATCACTGCATTCATATACGACCTATGTAACTCATAAGACTGATGATTATTAAATCCGCGGCATCATTCTGGCATGCATGGTGGCGTTTTTCTTATGCGGCGGCTCGAGAATGCCCTGCCGGTAAATGTTCAGCAATAAACCGACGCCGAACATACACGCGACAAGGTTAGAACCTCCGTAGCTAATAAAAGGCAGTGGCAGGCCCTTATTCGGCAGGAGCGAGGTGGTCACGCCAATGTTAACTGCGGCCTGCAAAGCCAGGAGCGAAACTACGCCGCAGCCCAGGAGCAGGCCGAAACGATCCTTGGCTTGTAGCGCAATCATAGTGCCGCACACAATTATCACCACGAATAGAAAAACCACGAGGAGACTAAACCGCAGACCAAGCTCTTCACCCACAATCGGAAAAATAAAATCGGTGTGCGCGTACGGTAGATAAAGCATTTTCTGGCGCCCGTTCCCCAGGCCGAGCCCTTCCATTCCACCACTGCCCCAGGCAATCAACGCCTGCATCTGCTGTAAACCAGCATCTTCCTTGAAATGCTGCGGATGAAGGAAAGCGGAGAGTCGTCCCATCCTCTCGGAGATTTGCGTAGCAACGATTAAAAGAGCGCCCAGCCCGCTGAGTGACACAGCGCCGAGCCATAGAGGACTGGCTCCGGCAATGAACATCACCACAAACGCCGTTGTTCCGATCAAAGCCGTTGTTCCCAAATCGACTTCGCCCAACACAAGCGCAGCCGGCAGGCTGATGATCGCAAGCGGAAGAATAAATCCCAGAAGTAATTTGCGGTCGGTTTTCTCATATCGCGAGAACCAGGTAGCGAGAAAAAAGATCACGGTCACCTTTGCCAATTCGGATGGCTGAACAGTAATTGGGCCCCAGCCGATCCAGCGGCGGGACCCGTTCAGGCGCATGCCGATATGCGGCACATAACAGAGCGCCAAGAGAACAAGCGCCAGCGCAAACCAAAGCCACCACGTCCGCTGCCACAGATGATAATCGATCAGGGCGGCGAAGATGCAGACCACAAGTCCTACGCCAAACCACATCGCCTGGCGTTTGATGAAGAAATAAACGTCTCCGTGACTATCACGTGCAAATGCGCTCGTGCTGAAAAGCATGACAATCCCGACGACAAGTAGCCCCAGCACTGCGAGAAAAAGGATATAAGCGCTCTTGCGATGCATAACTACATTGTAAACCTCTCCGCTACACGAAAACGGCTGTTGCCTCGTAGCTTCATTGGTCGACCTTGCTCGTTTTTGTTTTGGCCGCCTTGGCTGGGATGAGCAGCTTTTGGCCTATCTGTAATTTGTGCGGGTCTTCGATGTGGTTTAGAGCGATCAGATCGTCATAGGAGACCTTAAGTTTCTTCGCGATTGTGACTGGATTATCGCCCTTCTTTACGATGTAAGTCTTTCCTGAGGAAGAAGGCGTCTTGGCGTGTTCGTCTTTCGAAACTGAATGTGAAGGTTTCGGATCGCTACGTGGCGCAATTTCCCTTTGGGAGATGGCAGGCCGGCGTTTTGTAGCATCCGTGTGAACCGGCGTTGCCGCGCTGTCGGCCACATTGTTTTCCGCATTCGCTGGCGCTGCCGGTACAAATGAGCTCTCTCGCGTCTTGATCGCGTTGAACGCGATGATTCCCGAAACCGCAACCACGTGCAGGAGCAGTACTATCAGCAGCACCCGCGACAATTTCATGTTTGGTTCTGGAATGTTCTCGAAATCCATTCCGGCAGCAGCAGACGCGCGGCGCGCGGTTGCGGCCAGGAGTTTTTTATGTCTGAAGAGCTGCGGGATTTTCATTGGTCTATTTGGGGAGCGCGCGCACCAGCGCGCGAAATTGGTCACCGCGATCGCCATAGCTTTTGAACATGTCGAAGGAGGATGTGCCCGGGGAAAATAGGACCACTTCTCCTGGTCTTGCGCTGGCATGGGCGCGTTCAACTGCGTCCGCGAGCGAGCTTGCGATTTCGCACTCAGCCGCGCCGCTCCAGGAACGCCTGATACTCTCGGCCATTTCGCCAATCAAAATTGTCGATCTGACCTTCTCATTCACCAGAGACCGAAGGGGATCAAAACTAAAACCTTTGTTCTTCCCGCCAGCGATGAGAATGACCGGCTTATTTTGCGCACGCAGCGCTTTGTCTACGGCGTCGAGATTTGTCGCCTTGGAGTCGTTTACATATCCGACGCCGCCGACGTCGCGCACAAATTCGCAGCGATGTGGGCGCGGCTGATACGCAGAGAGCGGCGGCACCATCTCCGCGAACGACAATCCGCGCGCCATGCCGGCGGCGAGTGTCGCCATCAAATTCTCGATGTTATGCAAGCCGCGCAGTTTGGTATCCGCAAGCCGCAGGATCGTTTCGTCGTGATAGACGATCGCACCTTGCGAGACGCGGAAGTCCGCCTGATCTGCATAAGCACTAAAGGTGATCTCGCGCGGGCAAATTGCGGGCAATTTTTCGATCGCGTTTACCACTGCCACGTCGGTTTCGGTTTGATTTTCGAAAATGCGCAGCTTGGCGGCGCGATAATCAGACACGGAGCGGTACCGGTCGAGATGGTCGGGAGCGAAGTTGAGCCAGAGGCTGATAGATGGGCGAAAAGAGCGGATCGCTTCCAGTTGGAACGAGCTAACCTCCACCGTGAGCACATCGAATGGCTGCTTTTCGCGCGCCACTTCTGAAAGCGGTTTGCCAATGTTTCCGCA
Source organism: Verrucomicrobiota bacterium (assembly GCA_003218475.1). Taxonomy (GTDB): domain Bacteria; phylum Verrucomicrobiota; class Verrucomicrobiia; order Chthoniobacterales; family UBA10450; genus Udaeobacter. The sequence goes on from QHNR01000025.1 coordinate 24,747, forward strand.
GGCAATCGTTCGCTGACCGCAGGCATTCAACATTTGAGCTAGCAATTCGCTCGTTGTCGTTTTGCCGTTCGTGCCAGTAACAGCGATGACCGGAACGTCGTAGGACCGCCAGCCCAGCTCGAGTTCGCCGATTGTCTCAATTCCGCGCGAGGAAAAATTGCGCGCCAATCGAGAAGCCGGATCGATGCCCGGACTTAAAATGGCCATGTGATATGCGGCTGAATCTTCGTCAGCCGCAGCGCCGCAAATCACACGGACACCGTGCGTCCGCAGATTGTCTATGGTTGATTTGAGTAAATTTTTCTCCTCCGCGCTATCCAGCACGGTGACCTGTGCGCCCTCTGATCTGAGCAGCAGCGCCGCCGCGCTGCCACTCAAGCCTGCACCAACAACGGCGATATTTTGATTTTCGTAGCGCCCGTTCTTCATCTCAGTTTGAGTGTCGCCAAACCAAGCAACGCGAAGATGATCGATAGAATCCAGAACCGAACGATGACGGTGCTTTCTTTCCAGCCAGTCAGCTCGAAATGATGGTGAAGCGGAGACATGACGAAAAATCGTTTGCCCGTCAGTTTGAAACTCAATACTTGCAAAATGACCGAGACGGCTTCGATCACGAAAACGCCGCCGACGATGACCAAAAGCAGTTCTTGCTTACAACAGATGGCGACCACGCCTAACATGCCGCCGATCGCCAGTGATCCCGTGTCCCCCATGAAAACTTTGGCTGGATAGCAATTAAACCACAGAAAACCGAGACCCGCGCCGATGAGTGCCGAGCAGACAACCGTCAGTTCGCCAGCAAACGGGTAAAATGGGACTTGTAAGTATTCCGCGATCCGGAAATTGCCAGCTGCGTAAGAAAGCAACGCATATGCAAATGCCACCGTGATGGTGCAACCGGTCGCCAATCCGTCCAGCCCGTCGGTGAGGTTCACCGCGTTCGACGAACCGACAATGACGAGCGCAAAAAACACGAACGTGAACCAGCTCATGTTCGCAATCACGGGCGCCTTCACGAACGGCACGTAAAGAGCGCGCGCCTGCACTTCCAACACCGGATTGGTGAGGAAAACGCCAGTGACAATTGCCGCAAGAGCGATCTGACAAAAGAGTTTGATTCGGCCACTGATGCCGTCGGACTTTTTCTTTGTGACCTTGAGATAATCATCGGCAAAGCCAAGCCCCCCGAGATACACCATGCTGAACAGAGCCAGCCAAACGAATTGGTTGTCGAGGCGAGCCCACATAACACTCGCCACGAAAACGGCTCCGATAACCAGCACGCCTCCCATGGTAGGTGTGCCCTGCTTAACGCCATGCAGCTCTGCGAGACGGTGAACCTCTGCCGCTCCGCGAATCGGTTGTCCGAGCTTCAGTGCGATCAGCATTCGAATGATAAAATTGCCGAACATTAACGTGCCTACGAAAGCCGTTACCGCCGCGGCAATGGCTCGGAACGTGACATAAAGGAAAACGTTAAACCCGATGAAATGATCACTCAGGCGATGGAGGTAGTACATCATGGGGAGGTAACGAATGAAGAATGACGAACCGCGAAATGCTCGATGACTTCCTCCGTTCGCGAGGCGCGGCTTCCTTTGACCAAGATAAGATCGCCGGGCGCGGCGATCGCACTCAACAGTTCTGCGGCTTCCGATGTCGAGTTTACAACGGTAGCCTTTTGTAAGCCGCAGTGCCTTGCGCCGTCAGCAATCGCGGTTGCGGCGTCTCCGATCGCAATCAACTGATCAATCTTTAGCACGGCCACAGTTTCGCCCACCTCGCGATGCCCGCGTTCTGATTCGTCGCCCAATTCGTGCATTTCGCCCAGGACTGCGATCCGTTTTCCATCGGCGTCCAGTTCAACCAGTGTGCGCAATGCTGCTTTCATCGAATCGGGATTTGCATTGTAGCTGTCGTCGAGGAATTGCACGCCGCCCAGATCCTTGATTTGCAAACGGGCTTTAGTGAGCGGCGCAGCAATGAGGCCGGCGGCGCAATCCTCTAATGAGAGGCCAAACGCGCGACCAGCGGCGACAGCCAGGAGCGCGTTCTGCACCATATGCAAGCCAGGAACCGGCAACTGGGCCCGGCAGCGATGGGCAGCTTCGAGAATCGTGAAATCGGTTCCGGTTCCGCTCTGGCTAATTTCGCCGGCCCGGATATTTCCCGCAGTAGTACCGGCCAAAATTACTTTCCCGCGTGCGCGGGCCGCGATGCTCCTCGTAAGTGGATCGTCTGCATTCAAAATCACTGTTCCCTGCGTGCCGACGGCCTCCGCGAGCGCCCCTTTCTCCTCCGCAATTTTTTCACGCGAACCCATGAACTCGATGTGCGCCACACCAATGTTTGTGATGATGGCAACATCCGGCGCTGCCAGTTTCGCCAAGACCGCAATTTCGCCGGGATGATTCATGCCGATCTCCCAGACAGCGACTTCGTTCCCCGACGTGGCCTCCAAAATTGTCCGGGGCAGCCCGACATGATTATTGAAATTTCCTTCTGTTTTCGTGACTCGAAAACGGCGAGTGAGCACTGCGGCGGTAAAGTCTTTCGTGCTCGTCTTGCCGTTGCTTCCAGTAATCGCCACCACATTTAACGTGAGTGATTTCCGGTAGTTGGCGGCGAGTTCCTGGTACGCCTGCAAAGTGTCCTTCGCACGGATGAGAGCGAACTTTTTGGGAATTTTCCCGTTCCAGGTAGACTCGACGATTGCCCCGGCCGCACCGCGCTTTGCGACCGACTCAACAAAATTGTGACCATCGAAACTTTGCCCACGCAATGCGACGAACAATTCGCCGGGCTTAAGTGTGCGTGAATCGGTGCTGACTTTGTTGATTACGACAGTCTCGTCGCTGCACGAAATCGAGCCGCCAGCTAATTGCGCGATTTGAGAGAGTGGAAGCGGATTCATAATGCGCGGATTCGTGAGCGCAGGCGCTTGGGAATTCTGCGCGATTCACGTCTTGGCAAGTTGAAAAACAGAATCATGATGACAAAAACTCGACGGGATGGTTTTCAATCGCGCGTCGCGCGATTTGGATATCGTCGAACGGGATCGTGTAATCGCCGAACTCCTGATAATTTTCGTGTCCCTTGCCCGCGATTAATACAATGTCTCGCGGTCGCGCGAGTGCAACGGCGCGATCGATCGCTTGGGTGCGATCAACGATCTTTTCATACCGGTTTGAGCGAAATCCTTTTTCGGTCTCAGCGATGATCGCGTTTGGATCTTCCTTGCGCGGATTGTCAGAGGTGATGATGGAGTAGTCAGCAAGGCGATCTGCCATCTCAGCCATCAACGGGCGCTTTTGCCGGTCGCGATCGCCGCCGCAGCCAAATACGACAATCAAATGCTGCGGCTCGAGTTCCCGAAGGGTTTTCAGAACGTTGCTGAGTGCGTCAGGCGTGTGCGCGTAATCGACGAATACTTGAAATTGTCGCTTCGCTGGAACTAATTCCAAACGTCCCGGGACTTGCGGCGACTTAGCAAGGCTAAACACCGCGTTTCGCAGATTAATGCCGAGCGCGTCGGCCGCAGTTAGCGCAGCGAGTGAATTTGTCACATTAAAACGGCCAATTAGCGGGAGACGAACCAGATAACTCTTGCCATGGGCGTCCAGCTGATAGGACGTACCGCTGAACTCGGCGCGATAATTCGAAGCCCGGAAATCCGCGCGCGTCCCCATTCCGCACGTGACGACCGCCACGCGTCTGGCGATTTTGTCGAGCAATTGTTTGCCGTAGCGATCATCGATATTCACAATTGCAACGGGTTTGCGCTTTCTTTTCTGTTCCGCGAGTCCTGTGAACAGCTTCAGCTTGGCATCGAAGTAGTTTTCCATTGTCCCGTGAAAATCGAGATGGTCTTGGGTGAGATTTGTAAACACGGCAACGTTCCATTCGAGGTCGCGCGTGCGATTCTGCGCAAGCGCATGCGAAGATACTTCCATCGCCGCCGCCTTACATCCCGCATTGGCGATCTGCGCCAGCAGCTCTTGCAAATCCAGCGACTCTGGCGTGGTGCGGATGGCCGGCAGAAGCCGCGCACCGATCTCGTAGCGCACCGTTCCGATTAATCCGCACCGCAAACCAGCACTTTCACATATGTGCTTGATGAGAAAGGTCGTCGTGGTTTTACCATTCGTGCCCGTGACCGCCGCCAGTTTCAATTTGCGTGCTGGGTGTCCATAAGAAGTCGCCGAAAAATCAGCAAGCGCAGTACGCGTGTCCTCAACGACTAAACAGGTAATACGCGGGTCTTTTTCCTCGCGTTCAGCAACGATCACCGATGCGCCTTTGCTGATGGCTTGACCGATAAATTCGTGCCCGTCGGTTTTCTCGCCCCGCAATGCCACGAACAAGGTGTTCCTTTGCACTCGCCGCGAGTCATACGCGATGTTTTCCACCGGGCGATCAAGTGGCCCGATGACTTGGCGAACTGGAGTCGCGGCGAGGAGAGTCTTGAGCTGCATGAGGCTTTAACATTCCCAAACGAGGCATTCAATGGTGCGAAGCATTGGTTAAGGCGATCCGTTCCGCCGAAGCAGGTTTGTGGATTCGCTCTGCCGGCAGCTTTTTTTCCACTCGCTCCACGGGAATCGCTTTGCGAATCTCCTCATGCGGCTCAAGATCAAGATAGCGGGCAGCTTTCTCCGCGAGCCGGGCAAAGATCGGCCCCGCGACAAGCCCGCCGTAATTCAACTCGGGTTTGGTCGTGTGCGCATCATCGAGCACCACCAGACCTACAAACTCCGGATGATCGGCGGGCAGATACCCGGCAAAAGAAACGACGTACTTTCCCTCTTCATACCCGCCTCGAGGGCCAACCTTCTGTGCGGTTCCAGTTTTTCCAGCAATGGTAAAGCCTGGCACCGCCGCGGCAGCTGCGGTCCCGTTATCGCTGACTACTCCTCGAAGCGCATCACCAATTTCTCTGGCAGTTTCAGGAGAAATGACCTGACGTAACACCATTGGAGAAAGTGAACTAATGGTTTTGCCATCGGCCGCCGTAACCGATTTCACGATGCGCGGCATGATTAGTTTGCCGCCGTTGGCAATCGTCGCCATTGCTACCGTCATTTGCAACGGCGTCACCCCAATCTCGTGCCCCATCGGAATACGGGTGATCGAAATTTTGCTCCAGGATTGCGGAGGCCGAATGAGCCCGTTGATCTCGCCGGGCAGCTCAATTCCCGTGCGCTCGCCAAATCCGAAGCGTCGAATGTACTCGTAGAACTTTTGTTCGCCTACACTGAGCGCGAGTTTTGCCGCTCCGATGTTGCTCGATTTAATGAGAATGTCGCGTACCTTGAGGTATGAAAACGCGCGGTGGTCGTGCAGGGCGGCACCGCCGAACTTCCAGAGACCGTTCTCGCAAAAGACCTCCGAATCCGGCCGCATCTTGCGTTCGTTGAGAGCTGCGGCGGCCGCGACAATCTTGAAAGTCGAGCCCGGCTCCATCATATCGATGATGGCGCGGTTCTTCATTTGATCTGGCTTGGCCTCCGAGCGCAGGTTCAAATCAAAATGCGGTCGATTGGCCATCGCCAGAATTTCTCCCGTCTGCGGCCGCATCAGAATGATCGTGGCCTTTTGAGGTGAATACTGCTGCATGGCGGCGTCGATTTCGTTCTCGACGATGTTCTGCAAACCAAGATCGACGGTCAGATGGATCTGGTAGCCGTCGCGAGGAGCGCGCTCCTGTCCGCGGTAAGGTACGATCTCCTGGCCGGCCCGGTTGTGTTCGATGAAACGATAGCCGTCCTGCCCGTGAAGATACTCATCCATCGAGGCTTCCACGCCTTGGATGCCGTGATGATCGAAGTTGGTAAATCCAATCACATGGCAAAGCATCGAGCCATTCGGGTAAATCCGCGTGGCGTCATGCTCGAAATAAATTCCGTGCAAATTGCCGGCACGAAGTTTCTCACCAAGCGCGTTTGCCGTGTGCGTCGGCACGTCACGCTTGATGACGATGTAACGGCGCCCGCCGTTTAGTTTTTCAGCAAGCTCTCTGGACGGGATGCGAAGTTCGCTGCTTACGAGGTCAACGGTCGCGTCTGTGCTGTTAAGATGCGTAGCGTCGGCGACTACCGTTTCCACAGGAATGTTGTGCGCGAGGACTTCCTTATTCGCGTCGAGAATCATGCCGCGCTCTGCATAAATGATTTGCTTGTAGACATGCTCCTCGGCAGCAAGACCGGCGTATTCGTCGTGCTTGATTGCCTGTAGATAAATCAAACGAAATGAAAAGATGCTGAAGAGCCCGATAAAAGCAGCGCACACGAACACGCAACGGCTTCGGCTGTTTGGATTCATCTTGCGGCGGAGGGATTAACTACCGGCTGGATCGTGTCTTCGTCGGGGGACCGGGGAGGAATAGTCAGCCGGACGATGTTTGCCTCCGAAATCGGGATCATTTTCAAGAAGCCTTCTTTCAATCGGCGTTGTAACGCCGAGCGCGAGGTCAATGCCGCGATCTGCGCGCTGGCTATATCGCTTTGGGTGCGCAGACTCATAAGCTCGTTCTCGACTGCTTTTCTGCGTTCGCCGAGATGATAAAGTTGCAGCGTCAAATAAACGTAGCTCAATCCGGCCAGCGCCAGAAATGCAGTCATCACGATCCAGCGCGCAAGCGAGGCCGCATTTACCGTATTACAGTTTCGTCGACGTGAACGGTTCATGTATTTTCTCGGCCACGCGCAACTTTGCGCTTCGCGAGCGGGGATTCGCGCGCTGTTCTTCATCAGCCGGTTCCACCGGTTTCGGTGTAACCAATTTAAGGTCGTGATCGGGATTGCGCCGCGGCTCTGGCCACTCCGGCTTGTCGAGCCACGCCCGGCTATGGTCGCGAAAAAAGTTCTTCACGATTCGATCCTCCAGTGAGTGAAAAGTGATCACCCCGATGCGTGCACCGAGCGCAAGTCGCGCAGTTAAAACGCGCAAGCCGTCTTCGAGAGCGCCAAGCTCGTCATTTACTTCGATCCGCAGCGCTTGAAAAATCTGAGTGGCTGGATGCTGCCGACCGTGCCGCCCGACCAGCTTTTCGATTGCGCGCACCAGTGGCAGAGTTTCACGAAACGGCGAAGTCTTGCGCATCTTGACGATCAAGCTCGCGATTCTGCGTGCGGCTGGTTCCTCACCCAGTTCACGAAACAGTCGGGTCAATTCTTCTTCGCTGTATTCATCTACGATAGTAGCAGCGGTCAGCTGCGTTTGTGGATCCATGCGCATGTCGAGGGGACCGTTTCGCACGAAGCTGAAACCGCGTGCCGCATTCTCGAGTTGGCGTGAAGAAACACCAAGATCAAGGAGTGCGCCGCCTATGGTGCGAATGCCGAGCTCGTCAAGGACACAGGCTGTGTGCCGGAAATTCGCCTGCCGCACGATGATGCGCCGGCCGAGACGCGCGAGTCGCTTGCTCACGTGCTGCACTGCATCAGGATCCTGGTCCAGAGCCAGAACATCGGCGCCCGTTTCCAAAAGGGCTTCTGTGTGACCACCGCCACCGCATGTTCCATCTACGATCAGAGAACCTGGTTTGGGATTAAGCAACCTCAGCACTTCTCTCTGCAAAACTGGACGGTGATACACAAAATCCTCCATTGCGTGCGCCTCCTCTTCGGCGTTCCCCGCTTCCGCGGCAGCGCCGGCAGGCCGCTCTAACCAAACTGTGCTCGTAGCATTTTGATAAAACATCCGGTTATAAGCCAATTACACTTGCCACGTGCTGGTACGTGGGCGTTTCCTCCTCGTGCGCTCGTTTCCAGCGCTGCAAATTCCAGATCTCAAAGCGGCCCTGTCCGCCCACTAGAGCAACTTCACCCTTCAGTCCGAGCTTTCGACAAAGATCGTCCGGCAGTACCAGGCGGCCTTGTCGGTCTGCGCCCGCGTGCTGAGCGCGAGAATGCAGTTGCCGCAAGAAAACGCGGCGATCGCGCGCTGAAACGGTTTGATTTGTTTCCGCGGCCGAACTCATTTTCGCAAACTCCCCTGGCAACATCACAAGGAGAAATTGATGGGTCGCCTCGGGTAAAAGGATGAATTCCTCAGGACGATCACGTCGCCAACGAGAGGGAATCGTGACCCGATTTTTGTCATCGATCAAATGCCGGAACTCTCCGGCATAGAAGCGTTCGGATTTGGAATCGGGGTCCATTGGTCAGTGGAGCAATCGTCCATTCTGCCCCACTTGACCCCACTTTTAACCACCTGTGTAACGAGCGGTCAATAAAAATCTTTCAGGATAATTGCGCCCAGGCACCTTCACCGTAAGCTCCTCAGGTCATGAAATTTTTCCCGCTCGGGCTGGCAGTCCCTTGCGCTCTTCTCGTCTGTGGCGAAGCAATCGGATTGGCCCAATCTCCAGAGCAAGCTCCGGGTGGCGCTGTGCGTGTGACTGTGTCGATGCATCCGGACGGCTCACGCACCGTTTACAATTTCGATAATGCAGAGCATAAGGCGGTGGCAACGACCACCGGCCAGGATGGCAAAGTCCGGGAGACGATCCGATATGTGCTGGACGACGCAGGGCGGTTTTCCAGCGCGGAAGTTTCCGGTGCTGACGGCCGCGTTCGGCTCAAGAGTCGCTACAAGTACAACGATGCAGGCCGCATACTGGAAGAGGCACAAAGCGCACCGGACGGCACTCTTCTGCACAAAATCGTTTACAGCTACGACTCATCCGGGAAGCAGACTGGTTATTCCGTGCTTGATGCGTCGGACAAACTAGTAGGGGGTGAGCGCGCGGCTGGTAGCCGGCCGTCGCCGTCCCCAAAACCGCGCGAGAGAGCTCGGCGATAACCATCCTTTGCAGATACCAACGCTAAAGGTTCATCGTTGGCACTGACTGGGCTGGGGAGTCGCATTCGGTTGTTGGCTTGCCACAGTTACGAAAGAGCGCTAGAAAAACTGACGTGATTGATTACATCCAAAAGGGCGGATTGTTGATGTGGCCAATTCTGGGCTGTAGCATCATCGCGATTGCGGTCTTTGCCGAACGCCTCTTCTACTTTCACCGTGCCACGATTCATGTGGGCGAGTTCTTGAAGGGCTTGTCGAACCTGATTCGTCGGCGCAATTTCGCCGAGGCACTTCATGAATCGGCGGGAACACCCGGCCCAGTGGCGCGGGTGATTCATGCAGCGATTATCCGGCACGATGCGCCACGGGCGGAATTGCGCGATATCGTACAAGAAGCCGCCCAACTTGAAGTGCCAAAGCTGGAGCGGTTCCTCCCTGTGTTGGCTACCATCGCGTTTCTGACGCCGTTGCTCGGATTGTTGGGGACAGTGGCAGGGATGATCGATGCCTTTGGAACGATTGCCTCAAGTGGAGGCTATGCGACAGTGACTGAGCTTTCCAGCGGCGTTTATAAGAGTTTGCTAACTACCGCAGCAGGGCTCGTCGTAGCGACACCTACTTTCGTCGCGTATAGCTATCTCTCTTCGCGCGTGAACACGATGCTTCATGACATGGAGCGTGCGGGAATTGAGATCGTCCACATGCTAACCGAAAGTCGCCCGATTCGTGGCATTATCAGCTTTCAGCAACCAGATGAGACGGCGCGCGAAATGGAAGCACGGCAGGATCGATAAAAATTACGAAGCATGAATGTCGAATGACGAACGAGACCCGAATGATGAAGCTCCAACAGAAGTGAAGGGCTGCCATCTGTTGTTCGTCATTCAAACTTCGCCCATTCTTTCATCATTCGTTATTCGGACTCCGTCGTTGATAATCGTTCGTGGTTACTAACTCTTTGCCCCCGCATGAAACTCGCCCGGACAACGACCTATAATTTCGGATGGGTTGTCCTTGTCGCGCTGGTGGACATCGCCTTTCTGCTAGTTTTCTTTCTGTTGCTTAGTTCGAATTTCATTTTGCAACAAGGCATCTCGATTTCGATGCCGTTCTCGCGCTTTACGCTTGGTCCGCAGACCACCCACCAGATCATCAGCGTCAGCGGCGGGGCGGTTCCGGCCATTTATTTTCAAGATCAAAGAGTCACCATGGAACAACTCGGGCCACTACTGGACGCAGCCAAGCGCAAGGAGCAATCCATTATCATTAAGGCCGACCGTTCTACTTCTTACGAAACGGTTACCGAAGTGGCAAACGCTGCGCTTGAACATGGCATCACTTCTGTAGGGCTGGCTGCGAGTCCGCCGCGATGAACAGCGTCATCTCCGAGAGCGCGGCCGAACCGCTTATCTTTAGCTGGGAATCGCCTCGCGGCCAAAAATTAGCGATCACAATTTTCCTCGCGCTTTCTTTGGGGGCGCACGCTCTCTGCTTTTACATTTTTCAAATCGTCTATCCTCCCACGATCGCGCTTCTGCCTCCGCCAGCTCGCGTCACGTTGATCACGTCGGCCTCTGAAGAAGGTCGCACGCTGCTTCGTTGGATCGATTCGGAAGATCCTGCGCTCGCTTTTACGACTCACCGTCCGCCCGAAACAAGGCTCCATGCACTGCCCAAGGCTGAGCATGTCCCGTCTTATTCCGCGATGCAGCCCACGTTGAAGAATATTCCACCGTTGGAACGTGACCTGCGCATCCCGAGTTGCCACCCACCAGGCGCGGTGCGGCTTGTTCGTCAGAAAACGACCCCCGCGATGGACGTCTTCAAAACCTCCGTCTCCTTTTCAATGGAGTTCGACGCTTTGGGCGGCCCGATGTTGCCACAAGCGAATTTTGCCGCTTCCACTGAGGAGACGCCTCAAACTATTCGCTTTCGGGTGGG
>QHNR01000024.1 GCA_003218475.1 Verrucomicrobiota bacterium
TCAAAATTTCGCTGGCTTCACTGAAATAATCGCGAATGTCTGATTGGGTGCGGATCCAACCGATGTAACGCGCAATGCCATCGCTGAGATCGACAGTTGGTTTGTAACCCGCTGATTGAGCAAGCGCGGTTTCGCTGGTCAGATGACGCATTTCGCCGGGACGAAATTCGCCGTTGAGTTCGGGTGCGATGTCGATCTTCAGGATATCGGAAAGTTGTTCGGCGATTTCGCGAATCGGTATGCCGCGTCCGCTGCCTATGTTCACAGCTAATCCATCGAGGCTATCGGTTTCGACAGCGAGTAAATTCGCGCGCGCGACGTCTTCCACGAATGAAAAATCGCGCGTTTGCTCGCCATCTTCGTAAAGCATCGGCGGCAAACCGTTAAGTAAACGCGTGCAAAAGATCGCGATCACTCCGGTGTAGGGATTAAAGATCGATTGGCGAGGGCCATAGGTACAAGAGTAACGCAACGCGACCGTAGGGATGCCGACCTGTCTTCCCCAGAGCAGCACCAGCCGCTCTTGATCGACTTTGGTCAGGCCATACACGGACTCGCCACCGACCGGCGCATTCTCAGGGGTAGGAACGGTTTTTGTGATCGCCCCGCATATCGGGCAATGGACTTGCCAGTCGCCTTTACGCAATTGATCCATCGGGCGCACGCTTGGGAAGACCAAACCGTGTTTGGGACAATCGCCAGCGCCTTCGCTGTAAACAGCCTGGGAGCTCGCAACGACGACTTTTTTTACAGGTATGCCTTTTTCGCGGATAACTTCGAGCATCTGCGCCGTGCCGAGGGAATTCACGTGGACGAATTTTGTGATCTCAGGCATGTAACCGCCATACGCAGCCTGATGGAAGATCATGTCGACGTTGTCTAGCGCGGCGGTGATCGCGTCGCGATCGCGCAAATCCGCTTCGACGAATTCCGCCTTTTCGTTAATCCAAGTTGGCCTTCCGCGCCTGTGTGTTTGCGGTTCGAGATTATCCAGCGCACGCACATGCCAGCCTTCGCACACGAGAAGATCGACAATGTGGGAGCCGATCAGACCAGCGGAACCAGTGACTAGTGCGCGTTTTGCCATGGCTGTTTGTAGCGGCGGTCTCGGACTGTCGCAAATTCAGATCCGCCGCTCGGTGAGCGCAGCTACGGCCTCTTCTGCGCCGTCAGCCTCCGCAAGAATTTTCGGGTGTGCGGGGCGATCTCTGCTGATGCGGCGCCGGTCAGCAGTTCCTTGCACAATCGCTGTAAACTTGCGCCATCATCGACATCGTATCCCACCGGCAACAGCTTGACTTCGAGACCAAGTTCTCGCGCGCGTTGTCTCGTCTGAGCAAGCACACGCTCGGTGCTCCAATCAATTCGCTCAAAGAGTTCTCTGTGCGGCTTCTTAAGTCCAATCAAATAATAGCCGCCATCCTCGCACGGACCGAGAACGACACGATCACCGGGGTGCTGCAAAAGTCTTACTGCTTGCGCGAAATTTTCCGCGGGAACGGTCGGGCTGTCCGAATCGATCAGGCACACCGATTCAAACCCGCACTTGAATAGATCCAGCACAGCAAAATAAAGACGTTCGCCAAACCGGTCGCCGCGTTGGGGCAGTAACCTGAAATTGGCCGGAATGATGTCGGCATAAGCCGATTCGGCGCCGATTGGCGTGTAAACCGCAATCCCACAGGCCACGTTGCCAGTGGCGGAGTTCGCAATTGCAGTAGTTGTATCGCGCAAGAAAAATCTGTTTAATTCCGCGGCTTCATCTGGTTTGAGTGGAGGGACAAGGCGTGTTTTGACTTGGCCCGCCTGCGGCGCTTTGGTCATTATTGCCAAGGCACAGAAACACGCGTTTTGGCCTTGAACAGTGGGATCAAGGATATGGAACCGTTTCATTTGCCGAGAAAGTTTTCCACAAACAGATAGTGCTGCTCTTTAGCGAAGTTCTGTTTGGATCTTATTCTTCTTACTGCGAATAACTGTCAGGACTCTTAGGAAATGCCGTGCCATGCGCGACATGTTAATAACACTTGTTGCTTGACTAACAAACCTTGGATTCTGCGACAGGCATGGGACTTGTTCAGAGATATTCAAAGTTGTTGGCGTGTTGCTGCGACTTGATTTAACACCACAGAAATGCTTTTGAGAACTTGTCGTTGCTAGATAAGATCTCACGCAGGATTTTTCACCCGGGATTCCGCGTTGGCCGGGATTTCCAGACGAAACGCGAAAGACAATCTCCTAGTAGACAAGCGCCCGGACAGATCACGGGCAAATTTCAACTGCATTATTTGTGGCGATGGGCACTGATTGATCGAAACGCTGTCCCGATGTAACAAAAAATGGAAAACAAGGATGTAAAGGGCGTGGAACATTTACCCCGGATGGCGTTTGCCAGCGCGCGTATTTGTAATCGTGCCGTGAGTTGCTTCGGTGAGTTGACCGAAAGTCGCGGCAGGAGCGAAGGTAGGCACTGAGTCATGCACATCACCGACATTATGCGGGCGAATTCGCCCACGTTTTCGTTCGAGTTCTTCCCCCCAAAAACACCGGAGGCGGCGGAGGTCCTCTACCAAACGATTCGCGATCTCGAATCGTACACGCCGCACTTCGTCAGCGTGACTTACGGTGCCGGAGGCTCAACGCGTGATTTAACTCACGATCTTGTGGAGCGCATTCAACAGACAACAAAACTGGACCCGATCCCGCACCTCACCTGTGTCTGTCATAACGAAGAGGAGATCGAAGCGATCCTCCTTCGATACGCCAAGTCGGCCATTGGAAACATTCTCGCGCTTGGCGGCGATAGGCCGGCAGGAATTGCTTACGATAAATCGCGGGACTCGTTCCAACATGCGATCGATTTGGTCAAATTCATTCGCAGATTCAATGAGTCCGGCGCACATCCGGACCGCCGCGGTTTTGGAATTGGCGTGGCCGGGTTCCCCGAAGGACATCCCGCCACGCCCAATCGATTAGTTGAAATGGATTATTTCAAAGCGAAAGTGGATGCGGGCGCCGAATACATCGTTACGCAGCTGTTTTTCGATAATCGCGACTTCCTCGATTTCCGCGATCGCTGTGCGCTTGATGACATTCACATCCCCATTATCGCTGGTGTTATGCCGATTACCTCCGTCAGCGGATTCAAACGCATCGCCGAGCTGGCCGGCGGCGCACGCTTCCCAGCGAGGCTTCTGCGCGCGTTACAGCGTTGCCAAAACGATCCCGAAATAGTCAGACGCGCCGGCATTCAGTACGCGTTGGAACAATGTCAGGATCTTCTGGATAACGACGTCGCGGGTATTCACTTCTATACGCTCAACCGCTCGGACGCCACGCGCGTAATTTTTGACAGCCTCGCCCTGCCGCGTCATCGGAACGCACAAGCTTCGGGTGGCTAGTCGAACGAAAACAATACCTGGCGGGTTCAAATGCTTGCGCCTTCGCGTATTTGCGGCGGTTTAACTGATCTCGGTGCTTCTCTATTCGGACGCAAGAAACTGTACTGGAGAAATTTGCGCGAAGTGGATGACGCGCGCAAGATTTCGAGATGCTAAGGGTTCGCCGCTCGTTTTACTGGCAGGTTGCAGCGCTGGTACTAGCGCTCGCTCTGGTTTTTGCGCTGTCGCGCTTTTTTCCAGTTGTGGACTTTATCCAGACGCTCCAAAAGCGTGTGATGAGCTTGGGCGCATGGGCCGCGATCTGTTATCCGTTGCTTTTCGCAATTTGTAATGTCCTTCTGCTTCCGGGCGGCATCCTGGCTGTCGGAGGCGGTTTTTTCTTCGGTTTGTGGTGGGGATTTTTGATTGTGTTTGTGGGCAACATCGTCGGCACAGCGATTTCGTTTACCCTAAGCCGTTCGATAGCCAGGCGATTGTTCCAGCAAAAACTTTCAAGTAATCCAACGCTTTGTGCCCTTGGGCCTGCGGTGGAACGCGAGAGCTGGAAAATCATTCTGCTGAGTCAATTACATCCCCTCTTTCCTACGAGTCTGCTGAATTACTTCTATGGCTTGACGCGTATTCGATTTAGTTCATACATGCTGTGGGCTTCGATCGGCAGGATACCGGGGTTATTTTTGTACGTTTACGTTGGGACATTGGGGCAACTTGCAGTTCGCATCATGCGCGGTGAAAATTACCCGCGAGCGATCGAATACTGGATCTGGGGAGGCATCTTTGTGACCACTATATTGCTCTTGGTTGTGCTTGGCCGCATTGCATACGGCGTAATTCAAACCTCCCAAGCAACAGCAAGGTCAGCCGAAAATGGGATCCAACACAAAATGTTACTGAGATAAGACACTGGACGGCAAGAGGTTAGATCAATGACACTTGGGCTTCCAACGGAATACGATGTCGTAGTCGTCGGCAGTGGACATGCCGGTATCGAAGCGGCACTGGCTGCGGCTCGAATTGGTCCTCGCACATTGTTGCTGACCCAGAACTTGGACACAATTGGCCAGATGTCGTGTAATCCGGCGGTCGGGGGTCTGGCGAAAGGGCACATTGTGCGTGAAATCGATGCCATGTGCGGTGCTATGGGCGTCAACGCCGACGCCACAGGGATCCAGTTTCGAATGCTTAATCGAACAAAGGGTCCGTCTGTTCGGGCGCCCCGAGTCCAATGCGACAAAAAGGCGTATCAGTTTCGGATGAAAGCGGTTCTAGAGGGGGCGGACAATCTCCATACAAAGCAAGCGACCGTTTCGCGCATCCTAGTGGAGGACGGGAAAGTGGTCGCCGTGGAAACGGATTTCGGATTGAGAATTGGCACGCGCGCCGTCGTTGTCACTTCTGGGACATTCTTGCGCGGTCTACTACACGTGGGTCAGAAGAGCAAGCCGGGCGGCCGCATGGCGGACACAAGTTCAAGCTTGAGCGAGAACCTTCGGCAGCTTGGATTTCAAGTGGGACGATTCAAGACCGGCACGCCGTGCAGATTGAACGGCAGGTCGATCGATTTCTCGCGGTGCACCATTCAATTGGGCGACGAACCTCCTCCGGCGTTCGCTTTCGAGCCTGCGGAAATCGGCGACGTCCTCGGTGAAATCTTCACGCTGAACTCTGTTCACAATGGTAAGTTCCACGTGGAACAACTTCCTTGCTGGATAACTGCTACAACACCGAAGACCCATGAGATTGTACGCGCAAATCTTCAACGATCTCCGCTTTACGCCGGAAGGATCTAGGGGACGGGTCCACGGTACTGTCCGTCAATTGAAGACAAAGTTGTCAAATTTTCAGATAAGACTTCGCATCAGATTTTCCTCGAGCCAGAAGGACGGCATACGCATGAGTACTATGTGAACGGAATTTCCACCAGTCTACCTTACGATGTCCAACTCGAACTGCTGCAAACTATTCCTGGATTGGAACACGCCGAGATGATGCGGCCAGGTTATGCCGTCGAATATGATTATTTCCCGCCAAACCAGCTCTTTTCTACGTTGGAAACCAAGCTAATCAGCGGACTCTATTTCGCCGGCCAGGTCAACGGTACTTCGGGGTATGAAGAGGCAGCGGCGCAAGGCCTGATCGCTGGAGCCAATGCCGCTTTGAAAGTTCAAAAACGTTCGCCATTGCTCCTAAACAGACGAGAAGCTTATATCGGTGTCCTCGTTGACGATTTGGTCACAAAAGGGACCGAAGAGCCGTATCGAATGTTTACAAGCCGAGCTGAGGATCGACTCTTTTTGCGGCACGATAACGCAGATCAGCGCCTGACTGAGCGGGCGTTCACGGTGGGGCTAGTGAGCAAACACCGCTATGCTCGTTTTCAAGAGAAAATGCGCCTCTTGGAGCGAGCCCGAGCGACGGCTATCGGGACAACAATCCGTGGCGTTCCAATTTCACAATTGTTCAAGAGACCGGATTTTGGCGTACAGAATCTTCCTCCGGACATTCTTTCCTGTGTGCCAGCTCCGATTTGGGAGCTAGTCGAGACCGATTTCAAGTACGAAGGATACGCAGCTCGACAATCTGAACAAAATCGACAGCTCGAACGGAGGCAGGATCAAGTTATACCGGATGGGCTGGATTATAGTAAAATCAATGGGCTTCGCTCCGAGACGCGACAGAAGCTAGCAACTCTGCGTCCCACCTCAGTTGGTCAAGTTGCGCGTATCAGTGGGATCACTCCAGCGGATGTTGCTATAATCTCTATTTGGCTGTCGAAGAACATCTTACAATACGACAAGCCGAGGTAAAGGCCAATTTCGTTCCCTACTTTTGATGCTCACGTTCGCCATCGTCCTAGGCGCAAGTTACTTGTTGGGATCGATTCCTTTCGGGTATCTAGCTGGTCGGATCGCGGGAATCGACATCCAGAAGGGTGGCAGCGGTAACATTGGCGCGACGAATGTCTTGCGCGTCCTCGGGAGACCATATGGCTATGCGGTATTCGTCCTGGACTTCCTGAAAGGTGTAGGCGCGGTAAAGATGTCGGTGTGGATTGCAACGCGCATGCATGCTGGCTGGGGTTCACCCGAGATTTTTGGAATCGTCGCGGCGCTGTCCGCTGTGATTGGGCACTGTTTTCCGCTGTGGCTGAAGTTCCGGGGCGGAAAAGGGGTTGCGACCTCTGCCGGAGCACTTTTCGGTCTCATGCCATTCGCGATGCTGATTGGTGTGGTCATCTGGATATTAATTTTTTGGTTGACTCGCTATGTCTCTCTGGCGTCGGTGGTAGCTGCCGTCGCGCTGCCGCTCGTGATCGCCATTATGACCCGGCTAAATCAAAGCTATGGGAAAGCGCTGTTTTACTCGTCGCTTTGTATCGCGGCAGTTGTGATTTGGCGGCACCATTCCAATCTTTCCCGGCTAATGCGCGGCCGGGAACCACGCTTTACTCGGAAGTGAAGATTGGCAAGACGGCAATCTTGGGTGCGGGAGCTTGGGGAACGGCGCTGGCTTGGTTGTGGGAAAAAAACGGGCAACCAATTTTGCTTTGGGGTCACAACGGCCCTCGTATTGTGCGCATGCAGAGGACGCGGGAAAACAGTAACTATCTTCCTGGAATTAAATTACCTCCCTCAGTGGATGTCACATCCGATCTGGGCGATTGCGCCGGAGCGGATCTGATTGTTTTTGTAACGCCGTCAATTGCATTGCGCGACATCGCCACCCGTCTGCGAAAATCCATTGCTAATCCGGGTGCCGTGTTCCTGAGTTGCACCAAAGGGATCGAGCACCTGACTGGAATGCGAATGAGCCAAATCCTGGGGGAAGTTTTCCCGGGCCACAGAATCGCGGTATTATCCGGCCCGAACCTCGCTGTCGAAATCGCACAAAATCTCCCTACCGCCACCGTCATTGGGTGCGACGACGCGAATTGCGCCGCGAGTTTGCAAGGTATTCTGGGCAGTTCGCGGTTTCGCATTTACACGAGTCAAGACGTCGTTTCGATCGAACTTGGCGGCGCGTTGAAAAATGTCTTCGCCGTAGCGGCCGGGATCAGCGATGGTCTAGGACTCGGTAATAATTCGAAAGCCGCGTTGGTCACTCGATCGTTGGCAGAGCTGGTCCGGCTCGGGGTTGCGATGGGCGGGAACGCGACTGGCTTTTATGGATTAAGCGGTGCGGGCGATCTGATTCTGACCTGCTACAGTGAGCGCAGCCGCAATCATACCGTCGGCGAGCGCTTGGGGCGTGGCGAAGCAGTCGCTCAGATTACTAAGTCGATGAAGACAGTGGCTGAAGGGATTCCGACCGCGCGAAGCGCACGGGAATGCGCGCGGCGATTGAACATCGCGACGCCTATTATCGATGAGGTGTACGCCGTGCTGTACGAACAAAAAAAACCGACGGTCGCTCTGGAAGAGCTGCTCAGGCGGGAGCAAAAACCAGAACAACTGTAGTTGAGCAGTTTACGACTGTTGGTTGTGCGCCAGCCGCAAATTAGGCACTTGATGCCGCATATTTTTCACAGAATCCACCTATTGCGACCGGGTACAATTCGTGTTCGGCGATTTGAATCCGGGCATGCAGACTTTCCGCCGTATCGTGAGGCAAGATGGCTACCTCCCGGCGAGCGATGATCTGCCCGTGATCGACTTTCTCATCAATATAATGCACCGTGCAGCCCGTCACAGTTTCGCCGGCTGTGAGAGCTTGTTTCCAAGCCTCAAGTCCCGGATATTTCGGCAGAAGCGACGGATGGATGTTGATGATGCGCTGGGGAAACGCCCTGAGCATGGGCGCGTGCAATACGCGCATGAAGCCAGCGAGGACCACAAGATGAACGCCAGCGTCGCGCAACATTCTCACAACCTCTTCTTCTGCTTGCGGCTCGAGGCGGGTGCGAAATTGACCCGGTGGCAAATACGCGTTTGCAACCGAAAACTCTCGCGCTATCTCAAGGATCGGTGCGTCCAGCACATCCGAAATCACCACACGCGCTTCCGCGGCAAGATCGCCCGACCGGATGCGCTCGAGGATTGCGCGGCAGTTACTTCCTTTTCCCGATCCGAGAATTCCAATTGGCAACCGTTTCACTTATTGATTGCGGGTTTGTCCATTTAACGGACACGAATTGCGACGAGTCTTAAATTTCAACGCCTAGTTTTGCATATTTGTTCGATTAAGCGCGAAGTCGAATAGCCTGCCTCAAATGGTATGAGGTGAATCTCCGCGCCGATTTGCTTTAACACCGCGCGCTCCTCTTCGTCCAGCGTTTCAGACCTGTAATCGCCGCCTTTGACATAAACGGCAGGCCTGACGGCGGCAATAAACTGCGTTGCCCGGAGCTGTGGAAAAATCGTGACCAGATCTACACATTGCAAAGCCGCAAGGAGCTCCGCCCGATCGCTCTCTGTTGTAACGGGACGCCCGCTTTCTTTCAACTCGCGAACCGAATCGTCGCCATTCAAGCCAACTGCCAGGAAATCACCAAGCGCGCGCGCAGCTTGCAGATACCGCACGTGGCCGACGTGCAGTAGATCAAAACAGCCGTTTGTGGCAACCAGCCTTTTTCCAGCAGCGCGCAACTTGTCACAGCGATGAGAAACTTGCTCGAGCTCGACAATTTTTGGGCTCATGGTTTTAACTCAGGCGAGAATTATCGATTAATCGCTGGAAAGACCGCAAAGTTCCAAAGATGAACTTGAAAAAATTTCGCTCGCTACTGAATAGTGGCGCAATGTTCGCGGTTGGTCTTTCACGGATTTGAACGACCCTTGAGGAAAATGGCCGAAAGAAAACGAAACCGCAACGTGCAAACATCGAAGACCCGCGACGCTTTCCATATTTCCAGCGACCCAGTCGTAGGTCTCATCGCAGTCGAGCGACCACCTGACGTCGGCGATAACCTTGGCTTGACGCGCGAACATGGTGCGCGAATCCTGTTCGCGATCGCACGGGACCCGCGCACCATCTTCGCTAGCTGGAATATCGATTGGTCATCGTTGTTCGAAAGAGTGATGCCGGTGGATCGACAGGTTCATCTTCGGCTGTATGGCGCAGATGGTCTGCAAGAAAAAACTGTGGCTGTCGAGCCCATGGCCGCGATGCATTACGTGACGACATCGGGATCGCATGCCTCTTACCGCGTTGAGATCGGATATTATCAACCAGCAGATGTCTGGCATTCCGTTGCGATATCGCATGAGATCGCGATGCCGCCCACCGGTGTCTCCGAAACCACAGATGTCGACCTTGCCACGATTCCGTTTCACGTCGCTTTTCAACAGCTTCTCAATCTGTTCAGACCGGCGACTGAGACTCGATTGGCAACGGTACTCTCGCAATTTCAAAAGCGCGCATTGAGCCGCGAGCAGCGAAAGACGCTGAGTGGAGACGAAAGAAAAATTCTTCGCAGGCTACAGGTTTCGCTCTCCGAGGTCGCAGCTGGGTGGCGCGCTTTCGATAAAATCGATAGCGAAACGCTCGCAAGGCGAACGCGTGCTTTTCTCGGATTTGCTGGCACCAGCCCATCGCGCGGTTTTGACGAAAGCAGCTGGGGCAGTTGAAGCGCTCACACAGATGTTCCTAAATGGATAGCTGTTTCAAGCCGTGAGTATTCAATACCTCAACAGCTTCGCGGCTTCGCCGACGCTGAGAATCAGGGAACGTTTTCGCTCGTGCCTACTGTGTCTCGGAAATCTTGGCCTGAGCGAGTTTGCTGCGGCGTACGCCGTAAAAAAAGTAAATGACAATGCCGATGACGAACCAGATGATCAGGCGTTCCCATGTTCGCCACGGGAGAGCAATCATCAGGTAAAGCGCCGACAATGCCCCCAGTGGGGCCACGACCCACACCGCCGGTGTTTTAAAGGTTCTTGGCAACTCCGGCTCGCGAATACGCAACACGAGCACGCCAATTGAGACGATCACGAACGCCAGCAACGTGCCAATGGAAACTAGGCTGCCTGCTTCGCGCACAGTGAACAGCGCCGCAAAGAAAGCCACTACAATGCCAGTCAATATCGTGGTGATCCATGGAGTGCGGAATTTTGGATGCACTCTGCTCACAAATTTTGGAAGCAAACCATCGTCGGCCATCGTCCAGAAAATCCGCGACTGGCCAAGGAGCATCACGAGAATTACGGAGCTGAGGCCCGCGATTGCGCCCAATTTAATCGCGGCGGACATCCAACCGAGTCCCGCGTGGTCAGCCGCCACGGCAATGGGATCCGGTACATCCAGTTGCAGGTAAGGAACGATGCCAGTGGCCACGGCCGAGACCGCGATGTAGAGTACCGTGCAGATTAACAGCGAGCCGATGATGCCAATGGGCATGTCGCGCTGCGGATTCTTTGCTTCTTGCGCGGCGGTGCTGACTGCGTCGAAACCGATGTAGGCGAAAAAAACGATCCCAGCGCCTTGCGTGACGCCGCTCCAGCCGAAATGTCCGCGCACGCCCGTGCTTGGCGGAATAAACGGATGCCAGTTGGCGGGATTGACTGCGTGAACCGCGCCGAAGATGAACAGCAGTACGACCGCCACTTTTACAAACACAATGACGTTATTCACGTTCGCTGACTCGCGAATGCCGACCACTAACAGCAGCGTGACAATGGCGATGATGATGACCGCTGGGAGATTAAAGATGGCTGTGACCTGCGTTCCATCGGCCAAGGTAACGAGCGTCCCGCGCGCGGCCGACAATTCCGCAGGGATCTGAATGCCGATGTCGTGCAAAAACGACACAACGTAGCCCGACCAACCGATCGAGACGGTGACAGCACCCAAGGCGTATTCCAAAATCAAATCCCAGCCGATAATCCACGCGAAAAGTTCGCCGAGAGTAGCGTAGCCGTACGTGTATGCACTGCCAGCCATCGGCACCAACGATGCGAATTCGCTGTAGCAGAGCGCCGCGAAGATCGAGGCCACGCCTGCGAGAACGAACGATAAGACGACGGCCGGTCCCGCATTCTGCGCTGCAACGGTACCGGTTAGCACGAAAATGCCCGTGCCGATGATCGCGCCAATGCCGAGAGCTGTCAGGTTTGTGGCTCCGAGGGCGCGTTTTAGCCGCTGATCTGTCAGCGCATCGGCTTGAAGTTGCGTGACGCTTTTTCGGCGAAGTAGGTTCATTAGCGAAGTTTGTTTTTGGTTGTGCTAGCTGGCACGCGCCCGCCAAGTCACGCCAGGCATGATTTGTTATGCCGAAATTTCCACAGGAAATACACCGGAACGCCGGTCAGCACGATGATCAAGCCCGGCCAGGTGGTGGCCGTCTGATAAATGAATAGCACCAGCAGAATCACGGTCGCGCCGACGACGTAAAGAGCGGGCACGATCGGATAGCCGAATGCCCGATAAGGTCGTTCCACGTCTGGTTGTTTTCGGCGCAGCAGGAAGATGCCGATGATCGTCAGGATGTAAAAAATGAGCGCGGCCGAAATCACGTAGTCGAGAAGGTTACCGTAAAGGTTACCGTACCCGGTCACGGCGCCAGTGGCGTCGCTTTTAACCGTGCGCGGCAGGACTAGCGCGCCAGCCCAGATGCCTTGAATGACCAAACCCCAGGCCGGAACGCGGAACTTGTTCAGCTCGCCAACCGATCGGAAGAACAAGCCGTCACGCGCCATCGCGTAATACGCGCGTGCCCCCGCAAGAATAAGTCCATTATTGCATCCGAACGTTGAGATCATGATCGCGACAGCCATGATCGTAGCGCCGGCGCCTGGAAAAATTACGTTTGCCGTTTCCGAAGCCACGCGGTCGCTAGGCGCATTTTGGATCGCGCTGAAAGGCAGCGCGGCGAGATAAGCAACGTTTGCGAGTAAATAAAGGCCAATCACGAGGAACGTACCGAACGCGAGTGAGAGCGGCACGTTGCGGCGCGGGTTGATCACCTCGCCCGCTGTGAATGTGATGTTGTTCCATGCGTCAGCAGAGAAAAGAGAGTTTGTTTGGGCCACGCAAATTCCGACGAAGAGACCGAACGCGGCGGCAGCAGTCAAACCCGCTCCCACCTCCTGCAAATTTCCGCGTATCGTCCAGAAATCGCTGAAGTTTTCTGCGCCTGCGCCAGATCTGAGCCCGACGATTATGCCGAGCACAATCAGCGCGATCAGTGCTCCGGTCTTTGCTGTGGTAAACACATTTTGAATTAGCTTGCCTACTTCCAAACCACGTGTGTTCGTGAATGTCAGAAAACCGATCAGCGCCAAGCCGACGAGCTGTGCGGTGGAAAGCGATACGGCATACCCGCCGAGGCGGAGCGGCGCGATGAGATAATTGCTCTCCGACACCCACGGAACAAGCACACCCATGTAACGGGCGAACCCGACTGCGACCGCGGCGATGGTGCCGGTCTGAATGACGAGGAAAAGCGTCCAGCCGTAAAGGAATCCCCAGAGCGGCGAAAACGCTTCGCGCAGGTACACGTATTGACCGCCAGCTTTCGGCATCATTGCCGCCAGCTCTCCGTACGACAGCGCGGCCGTCAGCGTCAGCAAACCGGTGACCATCCAGACGACGAGTAACCAGCCAGGCGCACCGACTTGGCGGGCGATGATCGCTGATACGATAAAAATTCCTGAGCCGATCATCGAGCCAGCAACGAGCATGGTTGAATCGAGTAGGCCCAGTCCCCTAACGAGTTTTTGCTCGGCTACAGGTGCTTCGATAGTTGCACTTGTCATTTGAACCGCTTGGATTGGCGGAGAGTTAACCATCAGTCGAGTGTGTCGTGCAATGCCAAAAAACGGCGGCTCTCAGGTTTTGCTAAAGCGCAAGCAATTTTGAAGCGTAAAAATGTTTACGCCTAGAAAGGAACCGTGTAGTCTCCGCCGCGCGATGATCTCAAATCACCAGTCGTCCGTGCGGAAGTGCTGCTCGGTTTTTTGTGCTGTTGTCGCGCTAGCTATCGAATTGGCTGTTGCGCCGCGGAGCGCTTACGCACGAGTAACCACGCAATTTGAGGCGCTACCGCTGGTGCGGTCGCGACAAAATCATTTGCTCGTGCGCGCTTTTATTAACGGCAAGGCAGCATGGCTTACGGTCGATAGCGGCGCGCCGGTAAGCGCAATCGCTTCGAATCGGCGCGAGTATTTTCGGCTAAAGCCGACCGCGGCCGATTCAAATCTGCCGGCACGCGTTCAGATTAACGGGGGGTTCAACAATGTCGCGATCGCACGTGAGCTGCGGATCGGAGCGCTAATTCTGGTGGATGAACCGATGGTTACTGTCGATCTTGGCGGCTCTAGTCGCGCCGCGCGATTGGTTCATGAACAAGAAATCGACGGAATTATTGGAGCGGACATTCTTTTCCCGACACAAGCGGTGTTGGATTGCGAGCGCCAGTTGCTCATTCTAAACACCGATCCCAGCGTGCTGGGTAGGTTTCCGGGCTTCGATCGGCGCGGACTTCGGGCTGTTCCGATTCAAGTCAGCGATGGTTACAATCTATATGTCACTGGGTCCGTTAACGGAAAACCTGCCAAGCTGATGGTCGATACAGGTTCATTCACCACGTTGTTGCACCGTTCGTTCGTTCGGCGAATGCGAATTGCCACTCGCGAAACACCATATAGTTCGTCAGCTGTGAATCTGAAGGAGCGCGGCGTGCGCGTCGCACATATTCGCAAACTTTCCGTTGGCTCGGTGGATATTTTTGGTAAGGACGTTGGCGTCATTGACCTGGAAGGGTTAATTCACGATGGCTTGTTGGAAGGCTCGCCGCCCGTCGCCGGTCTGCTCGGCGCGGAAACCCTGCGGCGTCATCACGGCATTATCGATTTCGGCACGCGCACGCTTTATTTGCGATAGCGAGCGGTCGCAATTCCTTCTCTTGTCATTCCAAATGAAGTCGCCTGCCGCGCCGTAGCTTTAGCGTAGGCGGGAGGAATTTCTGGCTTTTTCTTTTGGTGAGCGAGATTACACATGCATTCGTTTTAGCGGCGGGACTCGGCACGCGACTCAGGCCTTTAACAGACGATCTGCCGAAGCCGCTCATTCCGATTTTTCAAAAGCCGCTCATCACTTTTGCGCTCGATCAGTTGATTAGCGCGGGGGTAAACAAGTTCGTCATTAACACGCATAGATGTCCCGAATTGTTTCGAGACTTTTTTAGCCGGAGCAACTATGCCGGCTGTTCGGTGACGGTTATTCACGAACCTGAACTGCTGGAGACTGGCGGCGGCATCAAGAATGCAGAACGCGATCTCAGCAGCGAGCATTTCCTGACCTACAGCGGCGACATTTTAACCGATGTCAATCTGCAACCTTTGATTGACGAACATTTTCGCCGCCGCAACGACGTAACTCTTGCATTGCGTGAGACCGGGTTGGCTTCGGACGTAGCTTTGCGCGACGACCGCATCGTGGACATTGCGAATCGCTACGGTATCCCCGGAAATCTTGATTTCGCTAACATCGCCGTTTGGAATCCAGCGGTCTTCCAGCGAATTCCGCCGCAGAGAAAGATCTCCTTCATTCCGATCGTTGCTGATTGGATAAATCAGGGTGGCAAGATCGGTGGTTTCGTGATGAACGACGGAAAATGGTTCAATATTGGTTCGCGCGCGCAATATCTCGACGTGCACCGCAAAATTTTGCGAGAAGATTGGAAGCCGTATTACGTCAAAGTACGCGACTGGCCTGAACGAATAGCTAAATCAGCGGCTGTTGATGTCAGTGCAGTGCTGCGCGGCTGCTCAGTTATCGGAGAGCATTGCCGCGTCGGCGCAGAAGCCATCCTCGAAGACACAATTTTGTGGCCGGGCGCACAAATTGCTTCCCAAAGTCAGCTTCAGGGTTCTATTGTCCGCTCAGAAAAAAAGGCCAGCGGTATCCATCGCAACATCGACATCTGAATCAGTATGAGAACGGCGCTGCTTCTCCGACGAACGCGAATGCATTTCCCGCGTTTGAATCTCGACGAGATAGAAATCTCCCCAATCGAAAAAGGAGGCTCGGATCGGAAATTTTATCGAATCCATTGCGCTGCGGATCGAAGGCTGATTCTTGTTAGATACAATCTTGAGCGCGAAGAAAACCGGCATTACGTCCAGATCGCGCAATTTCTCGACGGCCATGGAATCCGGGTTCCTAAAATTTATTTTCACGATCCGGTGGAAGGCCTCATCTGGATCGAAGATTTGGGTGAGCGCGATCTGCACAGTTATCAACACGAGAGCTGGCTCGTTCGCCGTGCGTTTTACGAATCAGCGCTAGACGAAATTATCAAGCTCCATGCTCTGCCAGAGTCGGTGTGCGTAGAAATGAGGGAACATTTGCCGGCCGAATTTAACGCCGCGCTTTACCGGTGGGAACAGAAGTACTTTTGCGAGAATTGCCTTGGCCGCTACTACAAGGTCAGTCAGTCAAAATGCAAGGAACTGGCGGCCCTTCCCGGTTTGCGCGAAATCGCGAAACACCTTGCCGGTTTGCCAAGGGTTTTGGTTCACCGCGATTTTCAATCGCAAAACATCATCATCCAGAACGGGCAGGCTAATCTGATTGACTTTCAGGGGATGCGTCCTGGCTTGGCGGAGTACGATTTGGCATCATTGCTTTATGATCCGTATGTCCATCTCACAGAATCGGAGCGCGCCGAGTTGATCACTTACTATCGCGATGGGCGGGACAAAAGCGGAGTCACATGCAGCGAAGACTTCGATTCCAAACTGCGCCTATGCGCGATGCAACGCCTGATGCAGGCACTCGGTGCTTATGCGTTCCTCGGCCTGGTCAAGGGACACAAGAATTTCCTGCAATACATTCCAAGAGCCGTCCGCTCGCTACGGGATACCGTGGCGAAGATTGACAATCTTGAGCCATTTGGATCTGTTCTAGCAGAGCTTTGACCGGAAGACGCTCAACTCACTGAGGTGTCCGCGTTGCAAACTCTACCCACGACCCGCAAAACTGCAGCGGCCCTTATTTCATAATAACCGCGACGTGTGCAGCACCGGATTTCGAAATTCCGCGACAGGCTTTGTGCCTCAATTCCATCGCGGATCGGGCAGTCCGCTCTTGAGGTGAAAACGAGCGACTTCCATCTGGCCGCGAATTCCCGGAATCAACATGAGGAGACCGCTATCTGCGTCTTCAAAATAGAAGAAGAAGACAATCCGCCCATCCGCTCGGGCGTTGCCGTGGACGAACCGGTGTTCACGCAAATACGACACCAGCGCATTCTCCACTTCGACGCGCCGCCCGACTGCCTTCGACACCACGATGCCCAGCACGGAGACCAGATGCGGCATCTGCTCGGGTTCCGAAGCGCGAACAAACGTCGCGTCACCCGCAAACTCTTCGAGAAAATAATTCACCGCCAGCTCGTAATCGGTCGGATGCAACATCCTTGAGCGCAGCACGCCGAGGTGGTGTGGAAAATTTTGTGAGGCGGAATTCATGCGCCCGAAGGCAAATTACCTTTGTTCGTCGAAACCCGGCCGCACAAACGCACGCGCCTGCGGGAATAATTTTTCCGCCTCGCGTCGAACCGCAGTAAGTTGCGCAAGCAAATCCAGAATCTCGTCATCGTCCGCCCCGGTCAACGCCAGCCGCAATCCCGACCATGCCGCGATTGAACGATCCATCGCGACCAGTGCAATTTTTGCCGAGCCATCAGAATCTTTCGGAAACGTCTTCATCTCTTCATCTGTTTCCAATTCTTCGTTCGCGCGCGATCCGATCGCCCGAGAGAGCTTCACGTAAATGAAATGTTGATACCAACGAATGATTTCGACGAATTCCGCCATCTCGGCTGCTTCCGCTTCCGGATTTCCGGTTTCCAAGCGCGCCAGCGTTTCGAGTTCGAATCCTTTGGACCTGAAAACGGGCGACGCGTTTTCAACCCATTTGTTCGCCGCGTTAGCGTACGCCATTGCCGCGCGGGCAAGCGGAAGATTTTTCGTCGCCCGGCGGCGCTCCGCGCGCTCCTGCGCGATGACCTTCGCCTGCAGTTTCGGTTCATCCAAATCAATCCCGCGCGCTTTCGCATCCGCGCGAACCGTTTCGATCGTGGCCTGTAATTGTCGATGAAGGTTGTCCCAGAATTTTTCATTGGATAAATCGCGCGCCCGTCCCCACTCGTCGGGATCGTCCTCAGATCGTTCCATCGCATAAGTCAAACAACGATCCGACAGCGTGCAGCGTTCGCACCAGCGGTCGCAATAATTGTAAATCCCGGAAATGAATCGCGGATCTGCCGCCAGTGCGCGAAGTTGGTCAGCTTTCATATTGCTCCACTATAACGTCGATAAACGTCGACGCGCGGAGCAAAGCAAAAGAACTCGCTTCCATGAACTCCAGGCCATGTTTCTAATCGCATGCGCGTTACGATTCAGGCAAGAAACGGATTGGTTCTGCGCTCGGTTCCGATTTTCGTCGGCGGCCCGTGGCCGGGTAGCACTGTGACGTCGTCTCCGAGCGGAAACAATTTTTTGCTGATCCCGGTGATAAGCAGATCGATATCTCCGCCGGGCAAATCACCTCGCCCAATGCTTCTGGCAAAGAGGACATCGCCGCCGATGAGCAATTTATCTTTGCGCGAATAGAAGCAGAGGCTGCCCGGGCAATGCCCGGGCACTTCCAGAACTTGGAAATCTGCGCCGAGAAAATTTCGGCTTGGCGTCTCCTCAATCAAAAAATCCGCCTCGGACGGCTCGATCTCGAGTGCGAAACCAAAATTGCGAAAAAATTCCCGGTCGGAAATCATAGGCGCGGTGAGCGGGTGACATGCAATTGGGCACCCAAACTGGCGCTTAATCCTGGCAACATCCTGGACGTGATCGATATGCCCATGTGTCAGGAGTAAAAGTTTCGGCTCAACCCTAAGCGAACGCGCCCATTCGCAAGCGCCATCAGGAGCGTCGAACAAAATCCATCCCTCCGGCGCTTCAAATAAATAGCAATTCGTTTCAAAAATGCCGCCGCAAAAGCTTTTGTAGTTCATTGTGATTCGCTGCATTGAGGGTATACGACTAAAAGTGTGAGTTTTTACGAATATTGAATGTTCGCCGTCCTCGATTGTCTTATTCCAACCTACATGTCGATCTCGTTTCATCATCTTGCGTTTCGTCGCGAAACCTGCCAAGGTGGGAAACCGCGTAAGTACAAATGAAATCACGTCTCCAGCGAAGCCTCGCCTTGTGCGCCGTCGTTTTAACGGCCGTGACTGCCGCGCCACCTGTGGTAGCGGCGTCGAAAGAAACGATCGCCATGTCGGTCGGCCGGCTCCTGGAAGAAGGCCATTATACCCGCCAGAAGCTGAATGAGGAGATCTCGAAAAAATTCCTGCAGAGTTATCTGGAGTTGCTCGATTTCAGTCATCTCTTCTTTACGCAACAAGACGTTGACGCACTCAATACAAAATATGCCAACTCGATAGCAGGGGACGTTCTTCTCGGTACGCTGAAACCAGCTTACGAGATTTACGCTCTATATACGAAACGGGTTGATGACCGGGTCGCAAAGATAAAAGAGCTGTTGAAGCAGCCGATCGATTTCAAGAGCAATGCCACGGTCGAGTTGAGCCGCCAAAAATCGCCATGGCCAAAAGATGAAGCCGAGGCCGACCAGCTCTGGCGAGGTCGCATCACAAACGAGCTGTTGCAGGAGCATCTGAGCGAACATCCGATTGAGCCCGCGCCGCAACTAGTCGCTCGCCGTTATGATCGTTTGGCCCGCAACGTGCACGAGCAAGACAAGGACGAGCAAATTAAACTTTTTCTAGATGCGCTTGCACAGGCGTACGACCCGCATTCGGAATACCTGAGCAAGGCGGACATGAAGAATTTCAGCATTAACATGGGCCTCTCGCTCGTAGGCATCGGCGCCATGCTTCGGTCCGAAGATGGCTATGCGAAAATTGAAAGCCTGGTGCCCGGCGGACCCGCGCAACTGGATGGGAGGCTGAAAGTGGGCGATCGGATTACCGCTGTGGCGCAGGGGCAGGCGGACTATGTCGATGTTCGCGAGATGCGGCTGGATAAAGTTGTCGAGATGATCCGCGGAAAAAAAGGCACGCGTGTGAGATTGCTGGCCATTCCCTCGGATGCCACCGATCCGTCGCGCCGGAAGAATGTCGAGCTGGTGCGGGATGAAATTAAGCTGAAAGATCAGGAAGCCCGCGCTGATATCATAATGAAAAAGGATGAGAACGGCGATCCGATAAAACTCGGGTGGCTTACACTCCCTTCATTTTATGCAGACATGGACAGGCACCAGAAGAGCACGACGCGCGACGTGCTTGCGTTGCTCAAGCGGTTAAAGAAAGAAAACATCGCCGGTCTCGTGATTGATCTGCGGCGAAATGGGGGCGGCTCCCTGGAAGAGGCACTCTCGCTCACCGGTTTGTTTTTGAAATCCGGCCCGATTGTCCAAACCAAAGATTATAATGGAAGTATCAGGATTTCTTCCGATCCAGATCCGGGTATCGCTTATTCCGGGCCGCTAATCGTTTTGACCAGCCGGCAAAGTGCGTCTGCCAGCGAGATTTTCGCAGCTGCACTCCAGGATTATGGTCGCGCAGTGATCGTCGGCGACAAGAACACATTTGGCAAAGGTACCGTGCAGACGATCCTCCCGATCGGCCGATTCGCTTCGCTGTTGGGCAGCCATTCCGATGAAGACGGTGCGTTGAAGCTGACTATCCAAAAATTTTATCGCGTGGCCGGCGGATCCACACAGCTGCATGGCGTGGCTTCCGACATTGTTCTGCCAAGTTTGAGTGATCTCCCGGAGTTCGGTGAAGGCGCGCTGAAAAATGCCTTGGTTTACGACGAAGTGACGAAGGCGAAATACACGAAATGGTCCGACAACCATTCACTGTTTGTTGACCAATTGCGGGGACGCTCGGAAGAACGCGTCAAAAACGATGCCGAATTCCATTACGTGATGGAGGACATCGATCGTTTGCGGCACAAGATGGATGAGAATCGAATTTCGCTGAACGAAGATGCGCGAAAAAAAGAGCTTCAGGACGATAAACTGCGGAAGGAAATGCGTTCGAAAGAGCGCCTGGCGCGAAACCAGGAGGAGCCGCGAATTTACCGGCTAACGCTAGACACGGTTGATAAACCGAATCTGCAATTGATCATGTATCCCGGGAAATTAGCCGAGGCGAAGAAAAATGGGGTTTCGCCGAAAGTTGATCCTGAAGCCGCTTCCGATGCAGATTCGGAATTGACTTCCGGCGGTCGAGAAGGCGATAGCAAAGAACCGACTATCGATCCTGAGCGCGACGAGACACTAAATATTCTGACTGATCTTGTCGATCTTTCGCGCGGGCCAAAGACGGCGAGCACGAATCACTGAGTCCGAGCGGCGGGCAACGCCCTCGCCAATTTAGACAATCGCCTCCAGAATGTGATGTAGCGTCCGCTGTCGGGACAGACTAAGCAGGTTCGTGAACATCTTGCGCTGAGACAGCGCAGACTACAGCCAATGGCGCTTGTGCGGCCTACCGCCACCAAGGCCACGGGGGCGCAGGCGGTCCAAAGCGGGGGTCAAATTGCCGGCCGAAGCGAGGATCTGCAAATCTATTGCCACCTCGCATGAACGGGGATTGCGATTGCCCTAGATAACGGCCAGTCGGTGTTCTGCCAAACACGGTGACCGGAGTGCCGACGCCGACCGAGTTGAAGAACGCAATTGCATACTGTTCGGGCATGCGAACACAGCCATGCGACGCCGGATAGCCCGGCAAATATCCGGCGTGCATTCCATCCGCCCCGGAGAACCGCATGAAATAATGCATCGGAGCGGGAATAAATTTCCCTCCGCGTGGAACCGACATGTCAGCGTCGGCGTCCGCCACGACGGTGTTTCCGCGCGCATCGACGATTTTCCCGTACATGCTCGAATAGTGGCTTCTTTCTTTCTCCAGAACCTTGAATGAACCAGTCCGGGTGAGATGGCCGTAACGGCCACTGGAAACCGGCGACGCCAACACTGGCCGTCCATCTTGAAGCAGATAGGCCATCTGCTCTTGCAAATCGATTTCGACTGAACTTTCTGCGCGCAACGAAATGGCTGCGCAGACAAAGAGCGAAAGCACAATGATCGTCCTCACACCGCGTATAAACCCGCGCGATACGCGAAAGTCGCACGCTCAGGGGCATGAACTCTACACCGCTATCGGAGCTTTGATCGATGGGTGCGGGTTGTAACCCATAAGTTCGAAATCTTCGAACTTGAAACCGTGAATGTCTTTAACAGTCGGATTCAATCTCATCCTGGGCAAGCATCGGAAATCACGTGAAAGCTGCTCGCGTGCCTGTTCAAGGTGGTTGTTGTAGAGATGGAGATCACCGAACGTATGAACGAAATCGCCAGGTCTTAAATCACAAACCTGGGCCACCATCATCGTGAGCAGCGAGTATGATGCGATGTTGAATGGTACGCCGAGAAACAGATCGGCGCTGCGTTGATATAGCTGACAACTTAATTCGCCATCCTGAACGTAAAACTGGAAAAGCACGTGACATGGTGGGAGTGCCATGTTCTCGATTTCAGCCGGGTTCCATGCGCTCACGATGAGCCGTCGGCTCTGTGAATTTGATTTGATTTGCTCGATGAGATTATCGATTTGATCCACTCGCGCTCCGTTTGCGCCTTGCCAGTCCCGCCATTGCGCCCCATACACACGACCGAGATCACCGGTTTTGTCGGCCCACTCATCCCAAATAGTGACTCCATGCTCATTAAGGTAACGAACATTGGTGTCGCCGCGGAGAAACCACAGTAGCTCGTAAATAATGGATTTGATATGCAACTTTTTTGTCGTCAGCAGCGGGAAGCCTAGTCCCTCATTGCGCAGGTCAAACCGTGTCTGCGCACCGAACACTGATAACGTTCCCGTCCCTGTGCGATCTGCGCGCGGCCGACCTTTCTCAAGCACGAGTCGGAGCAGATCATGGTATTGACGCACACGAAAATTTTATCCTGATGTGCCCATTCGCGAAACAGAATTTCTTCCCATCACTTTGTTGTAAGCAGCGTAATACGTGGAACGTTTTAGAATACAATGTGTGAGTGCGAATGAGGTCGTAAGGCGATTCGTATGTGACATGACAACGAAGTGCGCCGGCGCTTGAGCAGAGGCCGGCGTGGAACCAAGTTTTCCCGACCGGAATGGAGGCGCGCCGCATTGGCTCGACAGGCCTTGGCAATCGCGTCGGAA
The DNA here is from genome assembly GCA_003218475.1 of Verrucomicrobiota bacterium. Lineage (GTDB taxonomy): Bacteria > Verrucomicrobiota > Verrucomicrobiia > Chthoniobacterales > UBA10450 > Udaeobacter. The sequence goes on from QHNR01000024.1 coordinate 22,585, forward strand.
CCGAGCCGAATTGTCTCGGATCGGAGAAAGCAGTTCATCGCCTGATCGGCGTTAGCTTCTGGAGAACAGTAACTTAAGCCAGGCGTCAGGGCCTGGCGTAAGGCTTGCTTAGACTTATTGGGTTAAAGCCCGCCACGGCGATTCTGTCCGTCGGCGACTTTACCAAGAAAGGATTTTTTAATTTATGGCTAAAGTTTTAGGCATCGATTTGGGCACCACCAACTCCTGCATGGCCGTGATGGAGGGTGGCGACCCGGTAGTTTTGGAAAACAGTGAAGGCGCACGCACGACGCCTTCGGTGGTTGCCTTCACAAAAAACGGCGAACGACTGGTCGGCCAGGCTGCGAAACGCCAGGCAGTGACCAACCCGCAAAACACGATCTTCTCGATCAAGCGCTTCATGGGCCGCAAGTACGATGAAGTCCAGGAGGAAATCAGGCGCGTCCCTTACAAGGTCGTGAAGGCTGCCAACGGCGACGCGCACGTGCAGGTCGAGATCAACGGCCAACGCAAAACATTCTCGCCGCCGGAAATCTCGGCGATGATTTTGTCGAAGTTAAAAGCCGATGCGGAAGCAAAGCTCGGCGAAAAAATCACGCAGGCCGTCATTACGGTCCCAGCCTATTTCAACGACTCGCAGCGCAACGCCACGAAGGATGCGGGCAAGATCGCGGGCATGGAAGTTTTACGCATCATTAATGAACCCACAGCAGCATCGCTCGCTTACGGTTTGGACAAGAAAAAAGACGAGGAGATTGCAGTTTACGATTTGGGCGGCGGCACGTTCGATATTTCCGTTCTTGAAATTGGCGACGGCGTTTTCGAAGTAAAAGCGACGAACGGTGATACGCACCTTGGCGGTGACGACTGGGATGCGCGTATCATGGATTGGATCATTAATGAGTTCAAAAAGGATACGGGCATCGATTTAAGCAAGCAGCCGGATGCGGTTCAACGGATCAAGGAGGAAGCTGAGAAAGCCAAGATCGCGCTTTCATCCACGCAGGAATACGAAATCAATCTGCCGTTCATCACGGCGGACGCGAGCGGGCCGAAGCACATTCAGAAGAAGTTGACCCGCTCGAAGATGGAACAGCTTTGCGATGATTTGTTCCAACGCACCATTCCGCCGGTAAAGGCTTGCTTGAAAGACGCAGGCGTAACCGAGCGAGAAATCGACGAGCTAGTGCTGGTGGGCGGCATGACACGCATGCCCAAAGTACAACAGATTGCACGCGACCTTATCGGCAAGGAACCCCACAAGGGAGTAAACCCTGACGAGGTGGTCGCGATCGGCGCTGGCATTCAGGGCGGCGTCCTAAAAGGCGACGTCAAAGATGTGCTCCTTCTCGATGTTACACCGCTTACGCTTTCGATCGAAACAGCCGGCGGCGTGGCTACATCGATGATTCCGCGGAACACGACAATTCCGACGAGAAAATCGCAGATCTTCTCGACTTACAGCGACAACCAGCCAGGCGTAGAGATCAAGGTGTTACAAGGTGAGCGCCCACTGTCCCGCGACAATAAACAACTTGGCGTCTTCCACCTCGACGGAATTCCACCCGCTCCGCGTGGTGTGCCGCAGATCGAAGTAACTTTCGATACGGACGCGAACGGTATTCTGCACGTCTCGGCCAAAGATTTGGGCACTGGGAAGGAACAGAAAATTTCCATCACCGGCAGTTCCGGTCTTTCCAAGGAAGAAGTGGAGAAGATGCAGCGCGAAGCCGAAGCGCACGCCGAAGAGGACAAGAAAGCGAAGGAAGCCATCGAGATCAAGAACAACGCCGACATGCTCGCGTATCAGAGCGAGAAGCAGCTAAAAGAACTCGGTGACAAGATTTCCGGGGACAAAAAGAAGCAAGTCGAAGACGCCATTGCCGCGGTGCGCGACGCGATCAATCGCAACGACGTCGACGCGATGAAGCGGACCTACGACGACCTGCAGAACAAGTTCCAGGAAGTCAGCGCCGAGCTTTACAAGCAAGCATCAGCGCAAGCCGGCCCGCGCCCGGGTCGGCAGCCCGGACCTGAAGCGGAGCCGCGCGGTGGCGCCGAAGAAGGCGCCGGCAAACGCGAAGGCGACGTTGTCGACGCCGAGTTCGAAGTCGTCGACGAAGACAAGAAGAAATAACCACAATTTGCCGGCGGCGGTCGCAACGTCGACAGTCGCCGGCTTAACCACAAAACAAACCAAAAGGAGTAAACGAAAACCTATGGCAGCAGTTAACGTAAGACCGCTTGGAGATCGGGTGCTGGTGCAGCCGATCGAAGAGCAGGAAATGAAAAAAGGCGGGATCATCATCCCCGATACCGCCAAGGAAAAACCGCAAGAGGGAAAAGTGGTTGCTCTGGGCACCGGGAAAGTCAATGAGGAAGGAAAGAAAATCGATTTCACGGTGAAAAAGGGTGACCGTGTGCTGATCTCAAAATACGGCGGCACCGAAATCAAAATCGACGATCAAAATTATCTGATCATGCGCGAGGACGACATCCTCGGCATTGTTGGGTAACCCCGTCGCTCAACAACCTGTCCGCCGTAGCCTTGGCGAAGGCGGATCAACCAACAACTATCAATTAAAAAATATGGCAGCTAAACAACTACAATTCGATGAAAACGCGCGGCATACCTTGCTGCGCGGTATCGAGAAACTGGCGAAGGCCGTGAAGGCCACGCTCGGCCCGTCCGGCCGCAACGTCATTCTCGACAAGAAATTCGGCAGCCCCACAATTACAAAGGACGGTGTGACCGTCGCCAAAGAGATCGAGCTCGAGGATCCGTATGAAAATATGGGCGCTCAGCTCGTGCGCGAGGTCGCTTCTAAAACTTCGGACGTGGCTGGCGACGGCACAACGACAGCGACGATCCTCGCGGAATCCATTTACCGCGAAGGACTGCGCAACGTCACTGCCGGTGCGAACCCGACTTCGTTGCAGCGTGGCATCATGAAAGGTGTCGATGCAATCGTGGAGGAGCTGAAGAAGCTCTCCAAGAAAGTCAGCGATCGCACTGAGATCGCGCAGGTCGCGACCGTTTCGGCCAACTGGGACAAGACGATCGGCGAGATCATCGCCGACGCGATGGACAAAGTTGGCAAGGACGGTACGATCACGGTCGAGGAAGCCAAATCGATCGAGACCACTCTGGAAGTGGTCGAGGGTATGCAGTTCGATAAAGGTTATCTGTCGCCCTACTTCGTCACCAACGCGGAGGCGATGGAAGCCGTGCTCGAAAACGCTTACATCCTCATTTATGAGAAAAAAATCTCGAGCTTGAAGGATCTGCTCCCGTTGCTTGAGAAAGTGGCCAAGGCTGGCCGTCCGCTGCTCATCATCGCGGAGGACGTGGAAGGCGAAGCGCTGGCGACTCTGGTCGTGAATAAACTGCGCGGCACATTGCAGGTCTGCGCGGTGAAAGCGCCTGGCTTTGGCGATCGTCGGAAGGCGATGCTGGAAGACATTGCGGTGCTCACCGGTGGCCGTCTGATAAGCGAAGATCTCGGGATCAAACTCGAGAACATCAAACTCGAAGACCTCGGCAAAGCGAAGCGCGTCACCATTGACAAGGAGAACACAACCATTGTCGAAGGTGACGGCAAAAAAGCCGATATCCAGGGCCGCGTTGCCCAGATCCGTCGTCAAATCGAAGAGACGACCAGCGATTACGATCGCGAGAAATTGCAGGAGCGCCTGGCGAAACTCGCGGGTGGCGTTGCAGTCGTCAACGTCGGCGCTGCGACCGAAACCGAGATGAAAGAGAAAAAGGCGCGCGTCGAGGATGCGTTGCACGCCACGCGTGCGGCGGTCGAGGAAGGCATCGTCGCGGGTGGCGGTGTCGCGTTGCTGCGTGCGCAGAAAGCGCTCGAGAACGTGAAGAACCTCGAAGGCGACGAGAAGATCGGCGTGCAGATTGTGCGTCGCGCCATTGAAGAGCCCACGCGTCAGCTTGCCGACAACGCAGGCGCCGAAGGCGCGCTCGTTGTCGAGGAAGTCAAGAAGCGCAAAGGCAACGAAGGTTACGACGTTTCCACCGGCGAATACACCGACCTGGTGAAAGCCGGGATTGTCGATCCGACAAAGGTCACGCGCACGGCGTTGCAAAACGCCGCGTCGATCGCAGGCCTGTTGCTCACCACCGAAGCATTGGTCACCGAGATTCCTGAAAAGGAAAAAACTCCTCCAATGCCACCGGGCGGCATGGGCGGCATGGATTACTAAGCCGAAACAACAAATGAATCACAGCAGCCGAGCTCGAAAGGGCTCGGCTGTTTTGCTTAAGGAGTAAAATGGATCGAAAAGAATTTATTGAGCACGTTCGTCGCGGCAGCGGAAAATTTCGCGTCGACGAAATCAAGATTTCTTTCCCGAACGTTGAAGTACGTGGTTCCGGGGTACTCGATGTTCTGGAACACTGTTTTCGACTTTATGTTCGGTTGCCGAACGGCGTCGTTCCCCCACAGATGCCGCGAGGAGTCGTGTCTCAGGAAGAGTTCGGCACCCTGCAAGGGATAATCGACCACGATTTGTCGTTCGAAGCTAAAAATGTCCCGCCACACCACCAGCACTCAGGCCACAATGGGCGGTCGACACTTCGATACAATTTCGACGCCATCGAGCTTTCTCCTGTTGGTTCGGACAACCAGACGTACGAAGAGATTCGACGAAGTTTGGAGCGACTCGAATCCCCTGAGGCGACACAAGAAACGACGAGCGAAGCTGAACCTTCCCAACAACAGAACGCCTCTTCCGTCACGTTTTCTGGACTTCTGCGCGGTTTTAAGCTTATCGCCCGTAATGCCGGAACAACGATTGTGGAGCGCAATGATTTTCTGGGTGAGCGCGAATCAAGACGAAACGATACTCAGTGCGGCGATTTGTCCGGCGACTGGGAATATGGGCTGATTGAGCGCGGCGAAGACGTAGAATTTCATCTCCAACTTAAATCTGGCCGCGGGTCGGCGGGCGCGAGTCAGGACTTGGCGGTTTTAGATGCGTTCTTGAAAGCGGTCGCTTTCATCCATGGACAGCACGCTTGGCCATTCACACTTCAATTTCGCAGAGATCACAAACTGATCACCGATCAGGTGCGGCCACCGAAAGTGGCTAAGCGCAGCCCACACCAGCCTTTTAATGAACGTATTTGGTTCAATGCAGTTGTTGGCAGTTTGCAGTGGGATTTTGGACTGGCACTGAAAAAAGCTTACGCTTTTTTTCGCCAGGACAATCAACTCACTGATGAGGTTTCGGAATTGTTGTTCCTGTGTCGAGAAGCCGCAGGCGGCGATGCGCACACGACTGTCACTAATATCGCACTGTGCTCATTGTTGGACAGTGCGGTGAACTTAGTTTTCGAGGAAAAAATCGAGCGCCAGCAAACGGAAGGCGCCAGCGCATTCAACGATGCGCGCTCGAAGCTCCTGGCCTTTATCGCGGAGAACAGTGCCAAAATGGGTCGTGTTTCAGAAGAGGCGTGGCGTCGTTTCCAAGCGATCATCAGCAATTCCGAGTTCTATGCTGCGCGGGAAAAATTTCGCTCAGTGGGCGAACATCTCGGATTTAAATGGGAAGGTGATTGGCAAGAGATCTTCAAATTTTGGGCGAAGTGGCGCTCGCGATTGATTCATCGAGGAAGTAGTCGTGATGAAGAATCCGTCGCAACGCACTTCAGCATCGGATCGCGGGTAATAGGCGCGATCCATATGCTAGCCTTAAAGCTAATGGGCTACGAAGGAGTGATGGTCAGTTCAACCTTCGAGGACGCCATACGCAAAATCTGACAACTCAGCGATACTTCCCACCGAAAAACTTCTTGTATCCGCTTGTATGCACAGAATTTCAGTCAATTCGTCAGTGATCCGGTCGGTGGGATATGATCGCGAGATCGCGATTCTTGAAATAGAATTCACGAATGGCGCCATGTACGAATACGGCGGAGTCCCGGAAGAAATTTATGCCGAATTGCTCGCCGCTGAATCCAAGGGAGCATATTTCGATGCTTGCATAAGAGATCCTCGATATTCGTGCAGGCGGTTGTCGTGAGCACCCTCGCAGGTGAGCCCAACGGTTTCGGCATATGCCAGTGGCTGTTCCCAAGAATGCCAACCGCTGCACCACGATCATTTATTTCTGCCTTGAATGATATTGGCATTTTTCTGCAAATTGATATGCTGCGACTGTGATTGACCGAAATGTGATTCACTGCGGCGACGCGCAGCAGCTCATCCAAGCCGTGCCGGATGAAAGCATCGACCTAGTAATCTGCGACGGCCCATATGGAGTCAGCAACAATTCATGGGATCACATCGGGAACGTGCAGGGATTCAATCTGCTTCTGATCAAGCGCCTGAGCCGAAAATTAAAGCGTGGCGGGAGCCTCTATTTATTTGGAAAAGCGGACTGCCTCGACTTCATCGACTATCGTCCATTCCTGCGCCTGAGATCGAGAATAGTGTGGTATCAACCGAGCAGGCTCGGTCAGGGCAGATTCGGTTATACCAACAATTATGATGTTATCTGCTACTTTGTTAAGGGCGATCGACCAAACGCTTTTAATCTGGACGACATAAGGGTTCCTCAACTCGTGGAGCTAGGGCATCGCCTAAGATGTGAGCGAGTCCCTTCGGTTGTAAACGGACCGTTTGGCAAAACGAAGTTTAACGAGAAAGGAAAAAATCCGGGCGACGTGTGGGGGGACATTAAGCAATTAACCTACAAATCCAAAGAGTTGGTTAACCGAGGTGCGCTTCATACGATTCAAAAACCGGAACGGTTAATCGAGCGTCTCGTCCTCGCTAGTTCCAGTGTGGGAGACATTGTATTAGATCCGTTTGCTGGCGTTGGGACCGTTGCTGTTGTCTGCAAACGCCATCAAAGGAACTTCGTTGCCTTTGAGATCAATCCTGATTTTGTGGGAATCGGAAATAGGAGACTTGCCGATGTCGAGCGAGAAGGACCTGTCCTCAACTTTAGCGGCCACAAAGAAGATATTTCACAAGATTATCGAACTTGTTCTGCAGGCCGCTGAGTTGGCTCGTTCGGTGGGCATCCAGAACCTACTTCAGCCCGGGTTAGTCAAGGAGCTTATCATCGCCGATATTTTGGGACACCAACCGATTACGTCGAAGCGGGCAGCGGACGCCTGTGATCCAAACGATCCCTCGATACTTTACGAATATCTTTCGTGTAAAGAAGGAGGATCCGGTCAGTTGGATCGGATGTTTAAGGAGCCGCTTATCAAACGAGAGGAATCGTTGCTCCGAATCACTCGAAATAAAAAGTTCTACTTTGCTGTCTTTTTTGCCGACAACCAGACCAAGGTCAAGGTCATTTATGAGTTAGACGTCGACGTTGTCTTGGCAGAAGCGATACGACAGCTCGATCGAAGCAGAAACGTCATCTCGCATGTAGGTTTCAATGAAGTGTGGGCTCGAAAGCACGGGAAAGTAGTCTTTCAAGATGGAAAAAATCTCTAAGGGATTCATCGGTAGCTGAAGAACGTCGATCCTGTTTTCTGGATTTCGTTTCGATGTCAGTTCTGCCTTGCCTTACGCGTCTCGGTCGCGATCTCCATAAATCGACCACCGACCTCGATTGCAAATTCGTCCGCAAACTGAAATACAACATAGCCCTCCTTTTTCTTTACCTGCTTAAGTGCACGGCGGCGTTCGCCGCGCACGTCGCATTCAGTTCCGGCTAGCTCTAACATTTCCAAAAAGGCTGCTCGCAAGTCTTCACCAACCTCGTCCCTCATATGGACGGCAGCGTAAGGAGTTAGAAATTCATTGCAAGTTGGCTGCTTTGCTGCCGTTGAACGAAGCAGACGTGATCGTAAACTCGAACTGATGGCTCATGTTCGTAAAGACACGCTCGCGAAGACGGTGCAATGCTGGAAGCATCTGCGGCCATATTGAAACGGGAAAATCTTTTAGCTTCCGCAGGCCGTCTTTCACCGGCAGCACCGTTTGATTCGGGGGTGGGGAATGGGGTCGGAGCTTACTATCGACACTTTGTCAGGCGGATTGAAAGGGACTGCCTAAGATCGACATCTCCGCACTGAATTCAGATTCCTCGTTTCATCGCCGAAATAAGACCGGGATCATGTGATCTTGCCGATTGTGCGCGATTCGCGGATCATTATTCAGTTCTTTAGGTTAAAGGAATCAACAAGAGGGATCACCCATATGAAACGAATGATTTTTTTGGCGACTGGGGCCGCGGCTTTGCTCGCGTTCTCGGCCTGCGACAAAAAGACATCAGACGACCTCAAACAGAAGGCCGAGGATGCGAAACAGAAGGTCGAGAGGAAAGCGAAAGAGGCAAAGGAAGCTGCCGACAGGCAAATCGAGAAAGCGAAGCCGAAGCTCGAGGAATTGGGGGACAAAGCAAAAGAGGCGACGAAAGACGCGCAGCCGAAACTTGAGCAGCTCGGGAAGAAGGCGAAGAACGCAACGCAGGACGCGATCGACAAAACAAAGCAGGCGGCTGGCTCCGCGGTCGAAAACCTAAAGAATGCCACCAGCGCGTCGCCTGCAGGGGCAAGTCCGACGCCGACCCCCTAATAGCAGCGCAACAGCGAATCTGTACCAAACGCGAGATCGCGTCTAAAAACATTTGACATTCACCCCCGCGACAAGCCTCCCATTCCCTTAATTGCTGGGACGCCTGCGACAAGCTAACATTTGGGTGATGAGTCTCGCGGAAATCAAGGCAGCCATTCAGCAGCTCTCGTTCGAGCAGCGCGCCGAACTCGCGGCGTGGCTGCACGGCTGGGAAAACGACGATTGGGACGAGCAGATGAAGCGTGACGTCGGGAGCGGCAAGCTCGACAGCGTTCTGCACGAAGTAGAGGAAGACATCAAAGCGGGAAGAGTGCGCGAGATGCCGTGAAGTCCAGAACGCATCGGCGTTTCTGGCACGAGTTCAATCGATTACCAGCTCACGTCCAATGTCTCGCTCGGGAAAAGTTCCAATTGTGGATTCGTGACCCGTTCCATCCATCGATGCAGTTCAAGCCGCTTGTCGGAAACGTCTGGCCCGTGCGAATCGGTGATCACTATCGCGCTCTTGCGCAGAAGCATGGCGATCTGGTCGTCTGGTTTTGGATCGGCACGCACGAAGACTATAGTACTTTCGTTAACCAACTCCGTTAAGATCTGTATCCGTGAGCACGAGAGAGCCCGGTTGTTTTGTCTGGGGAGCACACGCTGCCAGCGTGTTCATCTCGGCAGCTTGCCGAGATGTTTGTAGTTCGCGAGCACACCGTCTGAGTAGATGGTTGCCGGCAAGCTGCCGGCAACTACAGGCCAGCGGCCTGTGCTCCCCGGAAAATAATGTGTGCTTGCCATATGTGGCTCTCTTGCGCATGATGAAGTCCCGATGATCAGGGCGAATTGTCGGGCGCGCTTCACCGCGGCTGATTTCGACTTCATTGTGCGCACGCTCGCGCGTTCGCAAACCGACCAAGTCTCGCTTGTCGATCTTCTGAGCGATATCGAAACGCGCGATTCCATTCTGGACCATCCGCGATTGGTCGATGCAATCCTAAATCACTGCGGGCATCTACGGATCTCATCTCAGTTTTATTTTTACGTTCTGGCCCGGCACGTTTTGCAGCAGGGCGGGATCGGCGACCGCAAGCTTTGCGATTATGTCGCGTCGTTGCTTGAGACTTTTTCGCGCGCAAGCCGGTTGCAGATCTCTGATGAAATCGATCAGCGCGCGCACCAGTATATTTCCGACATGTTGATCGCGCTGACCCGCGCGACTCCAGAGCAAGCGTTTTTGCTCCGGGCACATGTCGGGAATTACTCGCTTTTCATTAGCGGTATTTTTCACGAGAACACGCAGCTGCGCAGTTTGCGCGGCGGACCAGATCTCGAATTCTATGAGCAAGTCGGCCGGACAAACTATCAACTTGTGGCCTCACACGCCGTCGCTCGCCGCTGCGAACTGGACGACGTCTTCGAAGGACTAGCCGATCGATTTCGCGACGTGCGGCTCGCGCTCAATCAGTTGTCCGATCGTTTGCTCAATCTCGATGATCCGGCAGCTGCCGGACGCCCGTCGATGTGTTTGTGAAGGCGAATGCTTCTTGGCCAAACGACCTTCTTGTGCACGGCGGACTAGAGACCGCCGCTCCTTGGTAACCTGTGAACGAAACGCTATTCAGCCAAATCCAGAAGTTGTTCGAGCGAACCTACGCGCAAGTCGGGATCAATCTGGAGGATTGTTTGATCGATCGGACACGTTGTGCGCAGTTGTCGGTGCTCGCTGGAAAATCTGCGCGGGAATTAAGCGAGCTCGCGCGCACGTTTCTGCGCTGCGCCGGCGAACAACTTTACGTCGGGATTTATTATTCGCGCTGGCTCATCGAACAACTCGAACAACACGATCCGCGCGCTGGTTTGGGTGACCGCAATATCCGCTCCCTCATCATGTTCGTCGAGGAACTCAATCATGCGCTTCATGCTGCGCTTCAGTTCAAAAGAGGAATCCGCGAGATCGCATCGGAAGATTTTGCGCGCAATCTTGAGCTCCAAGCGCAGGTCGATACGTATCTTGTTCTCCTACTCTTTGTCGCTTTTTTTCGTAAACCCCAGCGTATCTCGAGAGCTGACCGACGCTGGTTGCACTTCCATCTTTTCGTCCGGCAATGCCCAGACGCATTTCGCGACGCAAACCTGCGCGGCCGCTATCTCGAGACAAGCCAACTCGCCGCGACCTACACACATTACCTCGACACCCTCAATGGTCAGCGGCGCCTCGATGAAATCCGCCGTTTCCATTCCCTCGATTACTCTGGGAAAAGAGAGCGGATTCTGGCGTTGATGGAGAGCACGAGCAAGTAGAGGAAAGTACCCCGTCGGTCGCGCGCGGCTTCGATTCGCGAAACGAGTCATCAGGGATCGCGCCGCAAAATCGCTGCATCCACACTCGACGATTCGTCGGATCACTTGATACACTTATCGCTTGCCGGTGCCCGTGGGACAAATTAAGCCAGACTAACCTGAGCATGGCGGAAACACCTACAGCGCAGCAGATGCTGGATCAGGAAATGATCGCGCGGATTGGCCGCCGCGATCAAAGCGCCTTCAGCGCCCTTTACGATCGACTGAGCGGTCCACTCTATTCTTTGGCGATGAAAATGCTCGGAGATCCTGCAGAGGCGCAGGACGCTTTGCAGGATGTTTTCCTCCAAATATGGTCGCGTGCCGGAAGTTACGACCCAGATCAGAGCAGCGTGTTCAGTTGGACGGTGCTGCTGACGCGAAGCCGAGTCATCGATCGATTGCGGGCGCGCGGCCGGCGTTCACGCGTCGTGGTCGCCTCCACTGAAGATACACCTACCGCCGCGGCGGATGCATCCACCGTGGAGAGCGCCGCGGATACCGCTGAGAAGAATGATGAGGCAGCGCGTGTGCGATATGTATTGACCAATTTGCCTCCCGAACAACGCGAGGCGATCGAAATGGCTTTTTTTGAGCATCTCAGTCACCACGAAATTGCGGCGCGGCTTGGGCAACCGCTGGGCACGGTTAAAGCCCGAATCCGCCGTGGACTGCTTAAATTGAGGCAACGACTTAGGACCTTATGATTTCGGAGGAACAACAGGATCAGGCAGCGCTCTACGCGCTCGGGTTGCTCGCCGCGAATGAGGACGCTGCGTTCGAATCCGAGTTGACAGCGAACGCTGAATTGCGCGATCTCGTCCGCGAGCTGCGCGAGGCGGCCGGCAACCTCGCCCTAACCGCTCCATCGCTGCCGCCGCCTGCATCGTTAAAGCACCGCATCATGCGTGAGATTGCGATGAAAACGGAAGAGCGGACTGTCGTGCCCCTGCGACGCCCTGCGGTTGGCTGGGTGCCGTGGGCAATCGCGGCGGCGTTGGCAGTGTTTTGCGGCCTACTCGCTGTCGATCGCGTGCGGCTGGAGCACCAACTTGCCGATATACGCGCGGTCGACCCGCTGATGCAGACGACGTTTTATACTCTTGCGCCGTCTGCGCCTGCACCGGCAGATGCAAAAGCGACGGTCGTGTGGCAACCTGGCCGTCAAAGCGGCGTGATTCGTATCAGCAACCTTCCTGCGGCGCAGCCGGGCAAGGATTATCAGTTGTGGGCGGTCGATGCGGAGCACAAGGATCCAATTAGCGCAGGTATCATTCGGGTAGATCAGAATGGGGTCGCGCAAGTTCGCTTCAAGCCGGTTGAGAAAGCGGAGCACGTGAAGGCCTTTGCGATCAGCTTGGAGCGCGAAGGCGGCGTCCCCAAAAAAGAGGGACCCATTCTGCTCGTTGGGACGACCTGAAATAGTTCGTAATCGTCTCCCGCTCGCGATCGCTGTCGTTAGCGAGCCTTCGGACGAAGCATCCAGGCGGATGGCTGCGGCGTTTCACCGGGCATCTTGACAGCAAGCATTTTTATTTTTCATACTGGGCGTCCTCGCCGGATCAGTCGTTGCGCAGGAAAACGGCACATCGTTATCTCCGACATCCGCGATGGCAGAGACCAGTTTCAACCTCGATTACGGCAACAATCAAATCGTCGAGCGCGCCATCGACGAACGTGTTATTGATCGGCTCGGCTTGGTCGATCGCGCCGCCGACGATTCCGCTCGTTACAGTATATCGCTCGACCTGGAGAACGAAGATAGCGACTGGAGTTTCGAAGTCACTGTCACGATGGAATTTTGATTCGAACGGCTGAAAGCGCGGACGGGGTAGAAGGAGCGCTTGGCGCCGACCTGCGCGAACAATTTCTTGCGCAATCCAAATTTTTTTTGTGTTGCGACTGCATCCACTCACCGCATCTCGGCGTAATGCTTGCCAAACGCGAAAAAAATGGAAACTTGCAAACAACGGATCAGCATGCGCGCTCACAATTGCGCCGCGAAGGTCTTTAGGTCCGTCGCTCCGCTCCTGCTGATCGCCTCGCTGCTGGTCCTTTACGCTCGGCCGAAGAACAAGAGCGAAGCGAACCAGACCACTGTTGCTGCCATTTTTGACGATCCGCTGTCTTTGGTTTTGACGCCACAAACAGGCGACAGTCGCACCGACAAAGAGATTTCGCGGCTCCAGCAGCAAATTCGCAGCGGCAGGAATGTTCAACTTTGGCTCGAACAACTCGGCTGGGCGTTCGTTGCGAAAGCGCGCGAAAGTTTCGACCCGGGTTTTTACAAACTGGCGGAGGAGTGCGCGCGGTGCATCGAAAAGCGCAATCCGCAAAGCGAGGAAGCAATGCTGTTGCGCGCGCACGTGCTGCAGAATCTGCATCGTTTCAAAGAATCCGAAACGCTGGCGCGGCGTCTCGTCCAGCAACGAGGACTGAGCTTTGACTACGGTCTTCTGGGCGATGCTTTGATGGAGCAGGGAAAGCTAAAGGACGCCGTTGAGGCCTATCAGCGGATGATGAATTTGAAGCCCGATCTGCACGCTTATGCCCGCGCGGCCCACATGCGCTGGCTCAAAGGCGATCTCGCGGGAGCGATCGAGGCGATGCAACTCGCTGTTGGCGCTGCCAGCCCGCTCAATGCCGAATCGGCCGCATGGGTGAACACGCGATTGGCCTTCTATGAGTTTCAAGCCGGCCAATTTCAAGAAGCAGAGCAACGGTGCGCCTTCGCCCTCACGTTTCAGAACAATTATCCGCCGGCGCTACTACTGCAGGGCAAAATGCTGTTGGCTCGAAACAGGTCCCGGGAAGCCGTGCACGCTTTGCAAAGCGCCGTGAAGCTAAATCCGCTTCCGGAATATCTGTGGACGCTCGCCGAGGCGCTGCGCGCAGTTGGTCACGAAAACGAAGCTTCTGGAATCGAGACGCAACTTCGCCAACGCGGCGCGATTGCGGATCCGCGTACATTAACGCTCTTTCTCGCGACGCGGCACGAGTCTCCGGAGACCGCCCTTCGACTTGCCCAAGCGGAACTCAATTCGCGCAGCGACGTCTTCACTCATGACGCCCTGGCCTGGTCGCTGGCTGGCGCAGGCAAACTCGCGGAAGCGTACGACGAAATGCAGCGCGCATTGGCCGAGGGCACTGAAGATGGGCGGCTGTTTTTTCATGCTGCGGTAATTGCCTCAAACACCGGTCACGCATCGGACGCAGATCGCTGGCTACGCAAGGCGAACGAGCTATCGCATCTCCTTTTGCCCTCAGAACGCAACCAACTTCCACATCCGACGGCTTCAGACGCCAAACAACAGGCGTCTTTGGCTCCAAACCCAACGAAAGCTTTTCCGCCCGGACGAAACACCGCGCGGAAAACTCAACCCCAAACCAAAACATAAAAAACAGATGAAAAAAATAACATACCTTCTGTCGCGTGGTCTCATGGCACTGCTTGCGGCGCACCTGATCGGCACGGCCCAAGCTTCCAGTCACCAGGACGCGCCGCTGATAATTCGCGACCCGTCAGCCAACACCACGGACGTTTACGCGTTCGTGCAAAATGAAAACGGAACAAAAAGTCTTGTCACCGCACTGGGCGTTTATCCCCACGAAGAGCCGGGCATCGGCCCAAACAAGTACAATTTCGACGACAACGTGCTCTACCAAATCCACATTGCGACCGGAAACGACGTAGCTGCGGGCAGAGCTACGGTAAGCTATGAGTTTAAGTTCAACACCACGTTCAGGAATCAGAACACGATTCTGCAGTCATACCTGGGTGTTATTAATGACGTCGGGGATGCTAACCAGAACCTCGTGCAAACTTACACCGTTACGAAGGTGGATCATCGCCACCACGACCATCGCACACTGCTAGGAACGGGTACCGTTCCACCCAACAATCAGGGCATAGCAACTCCGTTTTATAATCAGGGCAACGACGGCAACAATCCCGCGAAGGACGGTGTGGCCACGGAAGCGGAGTTGGATCGTTACACAACACAAACGATCAAGAACCTCGGCGGCGGTTACTTCTCATTCGCGGGTCAACGTGACGATGGCTTCTATGCCGACATCAATGCCATCTTCGATCTCTTGCAGCTTCGTTCGCCGGGCAAGGACTCACAGGGCGGATTCAACATTCACATAATGGCGCTGGTGATTCCGGTAAGCGAATTGGGCGGCGACCAGCAAATTGTCGGCGTCTATGCAACAACCAGCCGCCAGCAGATGCAAATACTACGCGATGAAACCAAGCGGTTGGTGAAAAATGCCGGTCCGGAATTACATGGCCCCTGGGTGCAGGTCGCCCGGCAAGGCAACCCGCTCTTCAACGAGGGCCTGGTTGCCATCGCTGATAAGGATCGCTACAGCCGTACCAGTCCCGAGTCTGATAACGAGTTGTTCCGCGGGTATGCGATGACTCCCGAACTCGCGCATCTAATTAACGTCATTATTTTCAATGGCCAGTTGCCCGACGTCGAGACAGGCCGAACTGACATCGCAGGGATCTTTATTCCTGATTTGATTAAAGTTGATTTGTCCACAGATCCCTGCCGTCTGGCCGGCAATGGGACCCAACAGGGTCCCAACCCGGATGACCCCGGCTTCTCGCGGCTGGGCATCTTTGGCGACGACACTCTGATCAGCCAAATTCAACCGGGCTTTGGCAACGGCGTTATTCCCGGAGGCTGGCCGAACGGCCGCCGTTTTGGGGACGACGTAGTGGACATCGCGGTGACTGCTCTAATCAGCAACCTTCGCGTGAATCCACCGATCATTCGCGGTCCAGCAGGCGACAATGTGGACTTCAACGACGTGGCCTACAACAAGGTCTTCCCGTACGAATCGACACCGCAGAACGGCCGCAATCACTCCCATCCATAACGCCCTAACGCGTCGCGGTCCGTCATTCTCTTATGGACTCTTGGAATCCCGGCCAGGCCGCGTCGTCGCGCCTGGCCGGGTCGCGCGTTGCTCGAGCCGCAATTCTTGCGGTTCTGTTTTCGCTGTTACCACTTCAAAAGACGGCGGCGCATGATCCCGGTTTGAGCAGCCTCGCCGTCCGCCCCTGGAGAAATAGTCTGGAGGTTACGTTGACGCTCGCGGTCAGGGACGCGGCACAACTTGCCGAACTCGACGAGGATCACGACGGGATTGTGACGCAAGCCGAGTTCGCACAGACACGATCGCAACTCGAGACGGCTGTAGCGAGGCAACTTTTCATCGCAGCGGATGGCAAAATCGCCAAAGACAGCTCGATTCACAGCCGTCTCGATGGGAATAACAACGTAGAAGTTTGTCTGAATTTCCACGCTATCGGCTTTTCGAGTCTGGAGATTCAATCCAAGATGCTCGCGTTTCTACCGGTTGGGCATCGTCAGTATCTCCAGATACAAAACTCACTCTGGGAAACCATCTTCGAGCAGTTGTTAAGCGCAGCCGCAGACCGCGCGACAGTGCAAATGCCCCACACCAACGCGAGTACAGCGATGTTCGAAGCCGCTCGCTCGTTTGCGAATTTTCTTTCTCTGGGTGTGAAACATATTTTGACCGGATACGATCATTTGCTCTTCCTCTTCGGGCTGCTGCTCGTGGCGGGTGGCTTTTTCTCCTCGTTAGGTATTATCACCTCGTTTACGATCGCGCACTCGATCACACTGGCAGTGGCAACACTGCAGTTCGTGCAAATTCCAAGTCGAATTGTTGAGCCATTGATCGCTGCTTCCATCGTTTTTGTTGGCATCGAGAATCTTTTGCGCGGCAACATTCCGAAAGCGCGGCGAATGGTGCCCTTCGGCTTTGGTTTGATACATGGCTTTGGCTTTGCTTCGGCTTTGCGTGAGGCTGGCATCGGCTCGGGCACCGGCGGCATCGTGCTGCCGCTATTCTCTTTCAACCTAGGGGTGGAGCTTGGTCAGATCATGGTTGCTGCTTTAATGCTGCCGATCATATGGAAACTCCGGGAAAACCCGATGTTTATTGCGCGATGGGCGCCGGTGTGTTCAGCAGCTGTTGTGCTACTCGGCAGTTTTTGGTTCGTTCAGCGCGTCTGGATGACTTGAGCTTTTTCCGAGTGGTTCTCCGGCAAGTAGGCTGGCCAATATTGCGTCACCACGGATGATGCGATTCATTTGCGTATGACTACCTATCCAAAGAGTCCCAAAGAAATGACGCGCGGCATGATGTACTTCCCGAGAATGCTCGACAAGATTCGGCTGCATCTGCGCGGCGAGCTTCACGAAGATTATCGAGAAAACTTCGGCGCGCCGAAAGCGGCAGATGGTGTGTGCTGCAATTTTCTACGTGTGCACAATCGCGATCTGATTGAGCGTGTGAAGCAGGGCGGCACGGACGAAGAAATTCTGGAATGGTGTTTCGAAAAAGGACGCCGCTTGAACGATGGCGATCTTTTTGTCTGGAACGGATTCGCTTCCAAACTAGGGTGGCGTGATTCCGTGACACCTCGATTAGAGCAGCGAAAGAGAGAGCACGGAATCGCTGATCGCGACGATATTTGCACTATTCCTGACCTGATCGATTTCGACGAAGGCCGAAAAAGTTAACAAGGATCAAATCTTTCTGTTAGTAGACAGGTTCGGCGCTGAGTGCGATGGAAAAACCGAAGGAGGATGCAATCATGAACGGAAAAGGATTGTGGGTAGTTCTGGAGGCGAAGCCGGGTAAGGAAGCGGAAGTTGAGAAATTCTTGCAGGCTGGTCAGGGATTAGTGGAGGCCGAGCCCAAAACAGTGTCATGGTTCGCCATTAAAATTGGACCGTCCACATACGGCATTTTTGACACGTTCGCAGATGACTCTGGCCGCGATGCGCACCTGAATGGCAAAGTGGCGCAGGCGTTGATGGAGAAAGCCGGCGAACTTCTGGCTAAACCGCCTTCGATCGAGAAGATCGACGTGATTGCGTCGAAGCTCCCCAAGTAATTAAGGGAGGAAACTGATCTCGTTCCTAAACTTCTTGCGGTGCCTTCTTCGACTTTGATTTATCGACGATCAGGCTTCGGTATTGCCGTTAGTCTGTGCATCCTGGCTTTTACCGCTTGCGACTACGAAGATCCGATTACATCTAGTCCCACGCGGAAAGTGCAGGAACGGCTGCTCGGTAACTGGATTTCCCAGGACGGGAAGGAACACCTGAAAGTGCGACGGCTGGATGATAATATCTACATCGTTTGCTACGATGGCGATTTGTTCCGTGCTTATCACTCTGACGTTGCCGACACACCGTTTGTCAGTGTCCAGGATATTAACTTCGAGGATCGCACGTATGCTTACGTGGTTTGGAAGCTGTCGGACGACAGCAAGCAACTGAGATTACGCAGCGTTAACCGCGACGTAATCCCAAAAGAAGAGAAAAACTCGACGGCAGTCGCTAAATTTTTAAAGGACAAAGCGAAGAACCCTGATTTGTTTGGCGAGGAGATCGAGTTTAACAAAGAGACGTAATTGCCTCTCCGCTTGAAAAACCGATTCTGCGCAATCTATCTTCTGCCGGTTTTGTTGTTTCTTTGTGCTCTACAAGTTGATGCGCAGCAAATGCCCTCGGAAGCATCGCATTCAAACGCTTCGCCATCGCCGACACCGATTGTCTTCTCGCCGCAGACACTGGCGGACCTGAAACGATTGCAGCAGGCGGCTCTGAATAGCGACTACGCTTACCGGCAGGTCGCGCATCTGGCGAATAATATCGGGCCGCGTTTGACCGGATCGGCGCAGGCAGCAAAAGCGGTCGAGTACTTGGCGAGCGAATTGAAGGCGATCGGTTGTGAAGTGCAGCTCGAGAAGGTGATGGTCCCACATTGGGTGCGCGGTGAAGAGACAGCGGCACTCACCGAATTTCCTGGCCAGGCACAAAATACAACGCAGAAAATTGTCTTATGCGCGCTAGGGGAAAGCGTGGCAACACCTCTGGAGGGAATTGAGGCAGATGTGGTTGCGGTCAGAAATTTCGATGAACTCAAATCGATGCCGCGGGACAAGGTCGCAGGTAAAATCATGCTCTTCAATTATCCCTTCGACAAACAAATGGCTGCGGAAGGCCGCGGCGGCGAAGCTTATGGCGAAGCGGTGGTTTATCGCAGCAACGGCCCGAGCGCAGCCGCGCGACAGGGCGCTGTTGCCTGTTTGATTCGTTCAGTCGGCGGAGCCGATTATCGCCTTCCACATACTGGAATGACAAATTACGCAAAAGATGCGCCGAAAATTCCGGCGGGCGCCGTGACCGCCGAAGATGCGGATTTAATTGCTAATCTGGTACCGCAAGGACCGGTGAAAATGAAATTGGTTCTGACGCCTCAAACTCTGCCGGACATCGAAAGCGCGAACATGATCGCCGATATCAAAGGGAGCGAGCACCCTGAACAGGTCGTCATCGTTTCGGGTCATTTGGATTCATGGGACTTGGGCACGGGCGCGATCGATGATGGCGCAGGAGTCGCAGTTTCGATGGAAACGGCGAATCTGATCCAAAAACTTCGTCTCAAACCGAAGCGCACGATTCGCCTGATTGCGTGGATCAATGAAGAGAATGGTGAGGCCGGATCAAAACAGTACGCAAAAGATCACGAGAAAGAGATACAAAATCATTTCGCAGCGATGGAAACAGACGGCGGCGCTGGACACCCGATCGGCCTTAATATCAAGGCAAACCCGGAAGTAAGAAAAATGTTCGCACCGGTCGCAAACATCTTGCAGGAATCTGGAGCGGGCATTCTCCATCTGGTTGAACATTGCGGCGCCGACATTGAGCCACTGGAAAAGGCCGGAGTGCCCTCCTTTAGCCCGATTCAAGACAGCCGTTTCTACTTCAACTATCACCACACCGCTGCTGACACACTGGACAAAATTGTGCCGAAAGAATTGGCAGAAAATTCTGCCGTCGTTGCAGTGGCGGCGTATGCGCTTGCCAATTCGGAACAACCGCTGCCTCGCTAGCGGAATGTTTGATGTTCCGATTTGTTTTCTCGATCGGCTTGTTCGTGATCGTGCCATGCCCACGGCATGCTACGGCGCAGGAACGACAGGAGGCAGCGCCCAAAGTCGACAAGTTCGTCACAGTCTATGGCTCGAGAGCCGATCACTTACGCCTGGCAGATGTGCGTTTGGCAGTCCATGTTCGTACCAGCTCGCGATAGAACCGATAGCTATGGGCACGAGTACCAGCAGCGTATGCCACCAGGGCGCGATGGGTTCACTCTTACTATTAACAGACGTCATTGCTGGGCCCGATTCCATTGCGCTTGTTTTTCGAATGCGCCGAGCTCCGCTCAACTCCGCTTCAGATTGCGTACCTCGTTGAGCAAAAGATTCAGAAATCTCCGACTGCGATTCCGCACAAATCGCCATGGTCCAGCATCGACGAAATAAGTCAGCAGAATGCTGTCGCGTGTTTTCACTTCCGGCCCAACCGGGTCGGCTGAATGCCAGGTGTTATCAGCAACTGCGAATGCATAACCAGTGTTAGGGGAGAATGGCATCTGCGTCTTTTTCGGTTTTCTGCCGTTGGGCAGCACCTCGTGAAAGATGGTGCCGACATGCGGTGTCGAATTATCCGGCGGCAGATAGAACTGCACCGTAATGCCTTTCCAAAGGCTGTCCGTATGTTTGAAAATGCGGTATCCCGGAATATCGCGGGTGAGAATTGGTACGGGATACATTCCCACTTCTGAAAAATTTTCCCCGAACCGGCGCTTTAAACCGGGCGCAAGCCGTTGCACGAAAGCCGATCCCACTTCTTTGGAGCGAAGGACGCGCCCTGCCACATCCCACACCACGCGCTTTGTTTGAGGCAAATGACGAATGTATTCGGGAAAAAGGTCGAGCTTCGCGCGAGTCGGTTTTCCATCAGGCCTGCTGCTTCCCATTTTGCTTTTGCCAGACATCGCACGGTAATCCTCCGGCATCGGCATTGCTTGGACCATTTCCATGTAGAAATCGTCTGGGAATATGCGGTCGAATCTCAAATGATAAAAAGGGGCGTCATCTGCGTGAGCATGTTTGACAGAATCCACGACAAAATCGGTCAAATTGTTGACTGACCACGATTGTCTCATTGATTCAATTTTCCCGTTAACGATGAGTCAGACAACTGAAAAACGCTCCCGTTTGTCGCGAGTCGGCCGCTGGGTTGCTGAATTGGTTCTGGTGTTCGTTGGTGTTTATGCGGCGTTCTGGCTCAACAATTATCAACAGCAACAGCAGGATGCCCAACGACGCGACCGAATCCTGGCGTGGATCGAGCAAACGCTTCGCGAAGGCATCGAGAGCGGAAAAATCAGTCGTGCGAAACAAGAACGAACAGCCGCAGAATTTCGGCGAGCGCTCGATGCTGGCGACATGCCGCCGTTGCGTGCCTTTATTTTCACGACTGATTACAGTCCGGGCGACTTCGCCACCTGGCTTCAATCCGGCGGGACTCAGCTGCTCGACCTGGAGACGCTCACCGCGCTGCGCAACGACGAATCGATTATCCGCTGGGGACTGAGCCGCTTGGCGCGTTATCAGAAATTAAGCGACGAACTGATTGTGCCGAATCTCGACCAGGACATTTCTTTCTTTTACGATCCCGCCACCAAGAAATTGCGAAAGCGGTTCGAGATTTATCCCCAAGCTCTGGACGAAACTGTGAAATTTGCCAATGAGCTCGAGCGCACCCACACCGAACTGCTCAAACGAATCCAAGCCGAACGCCAACGAAATCGTTAACATGAATCGAACAATCGGAATCTTAGCCTTTCTCTTGTCCATCCTGGCCGCACGTTTCGCGTTTGCAGCCGATTATCCGACACCGACCGAAGGCGATTACACGATTCGCGATTTCAAATTTACCTCAGGAGAGACATTGCCGGAGTTGCGGCTGCATTATCGGACGCTCGGAAAACCGGAGAAGGATGCGCAGGGCAAAACGACGAATGCCGTTCTTATCATGCACGGGACAACCGGCAGCGGCGCGCAATTCATTCGCCCGGAATTTGCCGGCGAACTATTCGGGAAAGATCAGCCGCTCGATGCGACGAAATTCTTCATCGTGCTGCCGGACGGCATCGGCCATGGGAAGTCGAGCAAGCCGAGTGACGGAATGCACGCGAAATTCCCGCGCTACGGTTACCTCGACATGATTGAAGCGCAATACCGCCTGCTCACCAAAGGACTCGGCGTTAATTATGCGCGCCTCGTTATGGGAACATCAATGGGCGGAATGCACACCTGGCTCTGGGGCGAGCTGCATCCCGATTTTATGGAGGCGCTCATGCCACTGGCAAGTTTGCCCACGCAAATTTCGGGACGTAACCGCGCGTGGCGCCGCACGGTGATCGACGCGATCCGCAACGATCCGGCATGGAACGGCGGCGAGTACCAAACACAGCCGCCGAGCCTTCGCACTGTAGCGGAAATGCTTTGGTTCATGAGCAGTAATCCGGTGCTGCGACAAAATGAAGCGCCCACCTTGTCGAAAACGGATCAATTACTCGACAAATTCGTCGAGCAAATCGTCAAAACTGATGACGCAAACGACGTGCTTTACGCGGTCGAAGCTTCACACGACTACGATCCAGGACCAAATCTTGAAAAAATTCGTGCCCCGCTGCTGGCCATCAATTCCGCCGACGACCTAATCAATCCGCCGGAGCTCGGGATTCTCGAGCGTGAGATCAAGCGCGTTCCGCGCGCGCGCGCCATTGTGATTCCGTTGAGCGACAAAACGCGCGGCCACGGTAGCCACACAATTGCGGCGCTGTGGAAAGATCACCTGGTGGAGCTGTTAAACGAAAAGGACAAGTAACCATTGGCTCAATCGCCGTAATAGTACGCTCCCCCGTAGTAGCTGTACCAGGGGTAGTATGGATAATAATCCGGGCCGTAATAGGTGTTGTAGCGCGACTCCGGCGTTGGATAACTCTCAGCGTAATAGGTTTCGGCACATCCGCCGAGTGAAAGCGCAAAAACGCCCGCGCATACCAGCGAGAGCGTGATTCTTAGTGTACGAGATTTAGTCATGGTATTCCTTCCCCCCCGGAGCTGGTTCATTCCATTTAAAGCAGCGGTTCAAATAAAACCAAGCTAAATAAACGATGTAGCCATGCCTCTGTGAGGCGTTCGAATTGGGAGCACCCTTGCCGACGGCGCACAGGCCCGTGGGTAACAGCGGTGGTGAATAGGAATGGGGGTTCCCGCTGAAGCGGATCGCGAAACACATGTTCAGCAAGGCGACTTGGTCGCATCGGCGCATCCGGCAGCTGCCGGACGGCACCGATGCATCGACCAAGCGCGCGTCACAAATCAATTACCAATCGCCGTAGACGGTCCTGTCGTAATAGCGCGGACCATAAGCATCGTTGTAGCGGACGCCGGAGCGCACGATGGCTGGGTCATACGCAGGCTCGTAATACGAATACGTCCGGTAATAAGACGGCGTATAGTAGTAACCGGTTGGATAATAACCGGTGTCATAGGCCACATAAGGCCCCTCTGCACATCCGCCCAGAAAAGTTGCAACGACGCCTGCGCAAAGGATCGACAGTAGCAATGTTCGACTGTGACGCTTGGGTTTCATTGGTGTTTTCATCAGATATCCCCTTTCTTGATTTCTGAATTTCCCTTTCTCTTTTTGCGAAGCCGCGGGTGCGGCTCCGCGTGGCCTGCTGGCTCCCCGTCAGCACGACGGTCTTACCAGCAAACCTTCAAATATGATTCGGACTAAGTGCCCGCATCGGTCGCCCTGCGGTTAAACGTTGCCTTGGGGCGCAAACCTGCTCGGGTTTCAGAAAGCGATGCGAGGACGCATCGCACTCCCGACTCCGAAAAGCTTTCGCGACTCCAGCACTCCATGGGAAATGTTCCTAAGATTCGGTGTTGACACATATACGGAGATACGTATATGTGTCTTTCGCAAGATGAGGGCGAGAAATGCTGAACCCGCGTTCCTGTTCAAAGCGTTGTCTGATCCGACACGATTGCGGTTGTTAAACCTACTGGGCTGTGGCGAGACCTGTGTCTGCGAACTAACCGATACGCTGCGGGTAGTGCAGCCAAAAGTGTCGCGTCACCTGGCTCATTTGAAACGCGCGGGGTTGGTGGAAGCGCGCCGTAGCGGTAAATGGATGCTTTATCGCTGGGCGAAACACGCCGATCCGCTCGTACGTCATGTGCTCGCCGGTTTGCGGGGGTGGATGGAAACAGACGAGCAAATGAACGGCGAACGCCTCCAACGTCAAAGGGTCTGTTGCAGATTTATTATGAGGAAGACAAAAGGAACAAAAAACAAATGACCACAAAGGAATTTATATCCGCGCTGCGTGCTGCACCAGACAATGAGTTGATGTTCGTAGATCTGGAAGGTCACGCGGTGCACAGCGGCTACCATCTCACAGAATTGAAAGGCGCCTCACTCGAAACGGTCGATTGCGGCGGCAAAACCGACCGCTGGCAGGAAACGATCGTGCAACTGTGGGTGCCGGAGAATCCGGACGACGATTACATGACAGCGGCCAAGTTCCTCAAGATTTTCGATAAAGTGCGCGGAATGATCGCGCTCGATGTGGATTCCGAAATTCGCGTTGAGTATGGCGACCAAAATTTCTTTCCATCGACGTATCACGTTCGTTCAGTGACCAGCGATGATACCACGACGCGTGTGTTTCTCGGACTGCCGCGCGCCACCTGCAAAGCGCGCGACCGCCGCATGGCGGCTGCTGAATCATCGCGCGAAGGCGACTGCTGCTGTCTCGCCGCAGAGGCGTGCTGCTAGATTGCGAGCGAGTGCTGTAGGGTGCGCTGTCCTCAGCGCATCAACCAGGGCGACGTACGAAATCCGCTGAGACAGCGGACACTACAGCGAGATCTGGAGTGCGGCGACACGTCGCCGCTTTTGAAAGCGCGGACGTATCCGTGCACTCCAAACCTCGTGTCGCTTTGAAAACGATCGGCCTCAAATTACAATTCGCGCAATGAAACAGATTTTCTTTTG
>QHNR01000160.1 GCA_003218475.1 Verrucomicrobiota bacterium
TGCGCCTCGCTCGCGCCTTGCCATCCGCCGTAACTTGCTTCCCGCGCGAACCATTCCAGTATTTCAAAAGTCTCCCAAGCTTCCGCAAGAAGGGAGGCGTTTACACCGCCGAAATCGGTCGCAGCTATCGGGCGCTCGCCCGCGAGCGCAAAGGACATTACTACTGGTTCTGGATCGGCACACACGAGGATTACAATAAGTTCAGGCTGTGATCAGCGTCCGCCGCAGCGGACGCCTTACAGTATCCGTGTCATCGGTGTCATCCGTGGTCGCCTCTTCCCTTTAATTCGTGTCCACTTGTCGCGCGGAAGCCTTGGCGAAGGCGGATTCGCCTGCCTCGCCGTCTTGTCACGTCGGAGCTTTCGTGAAGATGGAAGTCTTGCGCGAAGGTGGGTGTCTCTCCGTGGTTACCCAAAACAAAAGCCCCGCCGGACACTTCCGGCGGGGCTTTGAATGAATAAACTAAACGAGGCGACTTCGCGCATTGCTAAAGGATGCCGAGAAGCCATACTTCGCCGAAATGCAGCTTCGCTGGAGGGAGTTATTCAGTTCGAAGGTTGAGACGGAAGCACGCTGGGATCGATGGGATTTCGTTGCTCTCGCCCTGGCTGTATTTATTGTCGGTTGGGTTTTCGCACTCAAAGTTAAGACATTCTACGATCTCGGTTACTCAGAGGACCTGTTCGCAAGCCTTCAGGCGGCGCGCAGTTGGCTCGAGGGAAAAGGTCTCCTCCGGGACAACTGGTCTGGCAACGTCCTTGCCGTTCATACCTATTTGCTGCTTTTGCCACTCGGCCTTGTTGCAAAGCCGTTCGGCGCTCCCGGGTTGTTGTTTGTCCTTGCCGCGTCAGTGGGAGTAACTTACTTCTGGGCAACGCGCATGCTGCGTGTGCTCGGCGTCGCCGGGCTGTTCGCTGTGGTCCTAGCCGCGGTACTTCTCGCCTCTCCAATTTCGGTTTTTTTCTACCAGGAGTGGCACCATGGATTCCACGTCGAGGATCTCGCCCCCGCGTTATGTTTACTCCTGTTCTATTTCCTGCTTCAACGGCGGCTGATTCCGTCAATCGTGACTGCGCTCGTTATCATCAGCGTCAAAGAAGATGCGCCAATTGCGGCGGCGATGGTCGCGATCGTAGCGGGGGTTGAAACATGGATTGCGTCAGCAGGTACACCCGTGCGCTGCCGTTTTAACCGGCCTGCGGCGATCGTGCTTCTGTTGTCACTTGCCGCAGTTCCCCTTCTGCTCGCGATTTCCTTTTCGCAGCCGCCGACAATGTACGCCCCTCATTCGGTTGACCGCATCTACATAGTAAAGCCGGGAACTCTATCCAGTCAGGGAGCTCTCTTCGCATTCGTCCTATCAAACATCGCTGACTGGCTTGGAAGCGAGGTTGTCCGTCAATGGCTTTGGGTTATGGTCGTAGGTAGTTTTGCGACAATCTTGTTGCGGCCGTACTACTTGATTGCCGGTGTTCCCACGACCCTGGTGGCATGGCTGCAGAACCAAAACGATCTTCTCTTATGGGCCCCTAGGATTTATTCTACAGCGGCGCTCCTTTGGTGCGTCACGCTGGTAGGGTTTGCTTCCATTGCGCGTGGAATAACATTGGACAAAAGACGGGGCCAGATGGCGGTGCTTGCGGTCGCGGTTGCAGTCATTGCGCTGTCGGCATTTGATCAACTGGCCCTGGTGCCGTTAGCGCGCAACGCGTATCTGCTTCGCTCCGGCAGTCCCTATTCGCCGGCGGAGCGGCGACAAGCAGACGAGCTTTTCGCGCGGTATCGTCGTGAAGGCAAGCCCGACGAACCAGTCGTTGCCTCAACCCGGTTGTTCCGCTATGCGCAAGACCGAAATCTTTTCTGGCTGAACCGCCTGCACGACCGGCCTGCGCCCGTGTGGATGCTCGGCGATAGCTCAGACCAAAACCCGTCGCTCAGGATCAGCTCAAATAGAATAGGCGTGAGGTCCGAAATTGATCCGGAAGACTACACACTGATTGACCATCGCGGCCGCTTCGTTTTGCTCAGGAAAAAGCAGTAGCATTTTGTTTTTCTGTAGCGGTCGCCGTGCCGGCTGCAACATCAACGTCGGCACGCAGGCGACCCGCCTTCGGTCGCCGCGGCGACCTTCGGCGTGGCAGGCACGCCTGCCACTACAGTAAACAAAAACACCCAGCTACTTGCTGCCAAGTAGCTGGGTTGAATTAATTAAACTAAACGAGCCAGGACTTTGCTTCGCAGAGTTAAACGGGTTGAAGCGTTAAAAAGTTACAAAGTTGCGCCAGTGAGTCCCAGCTCAGCACTCGCAGCGCCGCGACGAAATGCAAAGATCGATCGAAGATCAGGTTCGCCGGGAGCCCGTACAGCTTCAAGTTCGATTCCCGGGAATTTAAAGCAAGCTCTCACCAAACCACCGGAACGTTTTGGAATTGATCGGCCGGAGCACTTGACTCTCATTGACGCCTCACGATTCTTGACGACGGACTATTCATGGCGCGTCTTCGATACTTCGGCCAGGCAACGCCAGTTCTCCGTTATTCCAATTGGATCGCTGCCGCTCTGACAACATTGTTCGCAGTGTATTTGCACGTGCTTTTTTTGCTAAATGCCGGAGGGCTGTGGCGGGACGAAGTCGATCTTGTGCATTTGTCGCTGCTGCCGTCGTTTTCGGAGATGTGGCAAAACCTGCCACATGATTCCTGCCCGGTTCTGATGCACCTCGTTGTGCGCGCATGGTCGGCGGTCGGCTTCGGAAATACGGACGCTAGTTTGCGCGTCTTGGGTCTGTACGTCGGGTTGTTTTCGCTGCTGCCGTTTTGGTTTGCGAGTTGGACGATGCGTAACGGCGCGCCGCTGCTGGCTGTAACACTCGCCGGTTTGAATGTGACGATCATTCGCGCTGGAGATTCGCTTCGCGGTTACGGTCTGGGTTCAGCGTTAGCGGTGCTCACGCTGGCAGTTATCTGGCGTCTGGCTCGCCGTCCCAGCCTCGCAACTTTTTGCGGCGCGGCCGTCCTAGCAGTATTAAGTGTTCAGTCGCTTTACCAAAATGCCTTCTTGCTATTCGCCGCGTGCTGCGGCGGATTTGTGTTATGCGCCGTGGAACGACGGTGGCGCGACACGCTTCCAGTTCTCGCCGTGGGAGTCGCTGCAGCAGCCTCGCTGCTGCCTTACGTTCCGTTGATCGCGGGCGCGCGTTGGTACGCCATGTACAAGGTTGGTTTTGATTTTTCTTACGGATGGATGCAGCTCTCTGCAGCAACCGGTTACCCACTGAGGATTTTCACGTCGGTTTGGGTAGCATTGTGGATAGGCGCACTCGCGGCGGCAATTTCTGTGCTCTTTTGGCGCCGCGATCGTCTTCCAGAGCATGCCCGGGGCCTTATTCTATTTGCGGGCACCAGCCTCCTTCTTGGGACGGCAGGTTACGCTCTCTTTCTAAAGCTCTCGGAGTACCCCACGCACCCGTGGCATTATGTGCCGCTAATGACTTTTTCGGCAGTGTGCCTCGACGCCGTACTTTTCACAGTGTCGCGTTGGGCACGACCTGCAGCGATAATCCTGGCGGCATTAGCGATTTCTACAACCTTTCTCTTCGAGCTGTCCGCGGTGAAATGCCGGATGACTAACGTGAATCTCGTCGCCGCCAACCTTTCCAGCGAGGTGGCTCCAAACGATTATGTGATCGTCCATCCATTCTATTGTGGCGTGACGTTTGAACGCTATTACAAAGGCACGGCTTCGTGGACAACACTTCCGCCATTGGAAGATTACACCCTACAGCGTTGGGACCTGTTTCAGGCAAAGATGGAAACAAAGGACCCCATCGGCCCGGTAGTCCAACGGATTGTTTCCACCCTCCAATCGGGGAATCGTGTCTGGTTTGTAGGGAACCCGTCCGCCGAGCAGTCCTGGTTCAACGCGGGTGTCAAGGTAAGTCAACTCCTTTCAGCTCATTCCCAGCACTCCGCTGTGGTGGTCGATCCTTCCACTAATTGCGTCAATCCGTTTGAGAACCTGCCGGTTTTCGTTGCGACAGGATGGAAGCCATAATGGCTTCGCTGCCGTGATTCGTTAAATAGTTACTTAGTTACATCGGTTTCAGATTGAAACTCGCTCGGCCCCCGCCTCAGTCCTCGCCACCGTCGCGATTTTACCTCCTATCTCGGAAACCCCATTTCGTCGATTGAAATTCGCTCCGTTACTTTTGCGGGCTTAACTGAGCCTGGGCCTGCTGCAAACCGTCGGCCGCAGCTTCCAAGTCCGGGTTGATCTGCAGCGCTGCCTCAAATTCCAGGATGCTTTCCTCGGGTTTACCGGATGCAAGGAGGAGCAACCCCAGATTACTATGAGCCGACGCGTTTTTTGGATCCAACCGCAGCGCTTCGTGAAATTCCCCAACAGCCTCCGGCGCTCTGCCCAGCCGCGCTAGCGTCAGTCCAAGATTGTTCCGAATCTCCGCGTCTTTCGGGTCCAACTCTGCCGCGCGGCGCACTTCATCTAGCGCAGCTTCGTTGCGGTTCTGTTTCGCTAAGGCCATGCCCAGCAGGTTGTGGGCTTTTGCCGAGTCCGGCTGCAAATGGATTGCCACCTGGGCATGTTCGATCGCTTCCGGTACCCGGCCCTGATGAAAGCGGGCAATACCCATGTACAACTGCGACATCTGGTCATTGGGTTGGATCTGGATGGCTTTCTCGAAATGCGCTGCGGCTTCATCAAGCTGACCGCTCCTTTGCAGAGCGTACCCCAGATCGCCTTCTATGGCGAAATTACGCGGTGCGACCGTGAGCGTGTGCTTAAACAAAGTGAAGCTGTTAGTCCACCGATGAATCTGCGCGTTGGTAAGAGTAGCAAGGACCACCACAACCACGTTCGCCATTGCGGCACCGACCCACGGCGCAATGCGTCGCCTTTCCGCGATGTCCGCTAATCCGAACACGATGGCAATGAACAAACCAATTGACGGAATATAAAAGTAACGGTCCGCCATGGTTTGCCCGCCAACCTGAACGAGTCCGATCACGGGAACCAGCGTTCCCATGAACCAAAGCCAGCCTACGATGAGGTAGGGCCGGATTTTCCGTTCGAAAACACAGAACGCCGTAATTCCAATCAACAACACCGCTGCGCCGATAACCTGCCAGGCCGGTATGCCCCCCTTCGGCCATGGGTAAAACACCGCCAGATCATTTGGCCAGAACGCGCGCAGCAAGTATTTGGCATACGAGACAAGCGCGTTCCACAGCCGCAGCGCAACAGGGACCTCCGTGAATGTGCGCACAGCGCCCGCACGAGATTGCGCGATTGACGTGACAACCGCAGACGCTGCCACGAGAACAAACAACGGTATTTTCTCGATGATAAGCTTCTTTATGGTCATCCCGAGCGAAGTCGAGGGACCCCGTGGTGTTAGCTTTGAGGTTGTTCGGCGGGATTGAAAGCCTGGCCTCGCCGCCTGCGGCGGCTGCGTTGCAGCCTCGACTTCGCTCGGAATGACAGCAGCAAACCGTCCCAGAGGCCAGTAATCGAGCAGCAACATGAGGAAAGGCCACGTCACCAGCATCGGTTTAGCCAATAGTCCCAGAGCGAGCGTGACGGCCGTCCACGCGTAGCGCCTGATCGAAGGCGCCTCCGCGTAACGCGTGTAAGCGATCAGCGATAGCAACCCGAAAAATGTGGACAGCGTGTCCTTGCGTTCAGATGCCCACGCTACCGATTCCACGTGCAACGGGTGCAGCGCAAAAAGGGCCGCGACCAGCGCGCTCGACCAGCGAGCGTGTGTTGTTCGTAACAGAAGCCAGAACAGAAGCAACGTGTTTGCCGTATGAATCAGCGCGTTAACGAGTAGATGACCGCCCGCAAACGTGCCGAAGATTTGGCTATCGATCATATGTGCGATCCATGTGAGTGGATGCCAATTTCCCTCGCGAAAAGTGGTAAACGCCCAGGCGAGTCCCCCGAGCGTAACACCGCGATTCACCGCCGGGTTCTCTTCGACATACGAAATATCATCGAGAACGATGAAGCGATGCCCGATCACTTGGGCATAAATCCCAAACGTCACTACCGCCAAACCGAGCAGGATGAGCAGGTCGGATCGCTCGAATGTTGTAGTAGCGCATGCGTCTCGTCCGCCACCGGACGGACTCGCCGTGGCGAGCTTGCGTTCGCGGGAGCTGAAAATGGAATCTTCTTGCCGGCGTGCGGAGACACGCCGGTCTTCTCTCTTTTGCGCGGTCCGTTTAGCCATGCCGTTTGCGAGACTATCAGATAGGGTTTACGCACAAAACCCTCAAATTGTTTCGCAACTCAGGCACCTTCGCTTCAGAATCGAAAAAGCGTTTCGGCACCCGGGTGACACGAAGAAGTTAACGTCTAGGATTGTAGGGCGTCTGTGTCAGACGCCAATCATTTGGTGACAATTTCAGATTTCGTCGTCGAAGAATCCGTGGCGATACGGCCACTGTTTCCAATGTCCAACCAAGCCGGCACGCACGAGGTTCTCGCGGATATAATTCCACTTTTCGCGAATGGATTCGGAGGTTCGCAGGAGCCGATCAAACTCTCCCGGTTGCCATTGGCAACCCGCGGGAAAATCATGGGCTGAATTGAACCAACGCTTCAGCCATTTCAGAAAGGCTGCGACGCTCAGTTCTCGCTCGCGAGGCGCAGTGAGCAAATGGAGCTGGTCCGGCATCGCCAGGACGCAATACGTGTTTCATTTGTCCAAGCGGTTTAGTGTTTGGCGAAGAACAAGCCAAGCATGGTCGTTCGCCAGCACGTTGCATCGCGGAATGACGCAGATGGTGAAGAAATAAACCACCCGACATTCCCACGGTAACATCACAGGGACACGTGGCGGCCGAGCCATACAGACGAAATTGTAGGATGTCTGTACCGAAGGCCAATCAAAATTCCAAGACGCCTGGCGTTTCACAGAAACGCCCTACAAAATTGGGAAATATTGCCAAACAGTGTGGCCTCTCACCGGACGAGCTTCGGCAGCTTTTGTAATGCTGGGAAAAGTCGGGCTATTCCTTCAGAGCCGCGAAGACAAAAGTTCGTTTCGGCGAGCCGCCGCTGCAACGGGTGCCCACCACGGCGGGTAAACTGAGCAACGGCCAGGCTTTCCATCGCCCCCCGCCAAAAGAAACTAAACGAGCCCGGCTTCGGTTCTTAGGACACGCGTTTGAAATCAGCCCTTGATAAATTAGCTTCACGAGATGAGCGCATCTGAGATAATCGCTGAACTTCCAAAGCTGTCGCGGACCGAACGCCGTAAGCTTGCCGTCGCAATCTTTGAATTAGAAGAAGATGCGGATTTGCTACGTGATTGCGATCGTCGCGCTGACGAACGTTTTCGTATGCTGGACAAGATGGAAGAAGAAGATGCCAAGACCAGCACGCGGTGAAATCTGGCGGGTCGATCTCGGTTGGACCGCGAAAGTCCGGCCATGCCTGGTGATGAGCGACTACCCGGCCGAGAATGAGCTCGCTCTAATCCTGGTGATTCCGCACACGACAGCTGTTCGTCACAATCGCTGGGAATTTGTGTGTGCGAAACCATTTCTAAAACCGGGTCTATTTCATCTGCAACAAATCCAGCCCATTTCTCTGTCCCGATTTGAGGCAAAGCTCGGCCTGGCTTGCTTTGAAGACGCTGCATCCCCCCTTCGCGCACAAAGAAACACTGAGAGAAATCTTTCGCTCAACTTTGGAATCAGAACCCGAAACGGTTGTAATCCTCGTGGGTGCCGATCCAGAACCAGGCGATGATATCGCCTTCGCGCAGGCCAAGCGCTCGATAATGTTGTCCGATGCGAACCACGCAAATCCCGTTGCGACGTTCTTCGAATTGCAACGACCGATGATATGGGTCGCGTTTGCAGAGGGCGTACTTTTCCCGGGCTAATTTCTGAACGGACGCGGGCAGCTTTTCAAAGCACTTCCAGAAGCGCCGGTCCGCCTTGCCGGTCACGGCAGCTCCTCAAGCCTGCCAGCGCGAATGTTTTCGCGCACTTCTTCCAGAACTCGACGTAGCCGCCCATCTTCGGCAAAATCCTCATCAATCTGGCGATCCCACGCAGCGTTCTCACGCTCGCGAATGAATGCGGCCAGCTCTGCCAATTCGCAATGCGAGAGCGTTTCAACAGCTTCTTTAATCTCAGCCAGACTCATGTTTGCAGGATGCCAGAGCGAAAGGATAATTTCAAGTCCGCGATAGCGACGGCGACCGCAGCAACGGCCAGGCTTTCAAACCAGGTCGCCGCGGCGACCGCTCCCCAATCCGTGGCATCCGTGTCATCCGTGGTCGCCTGCTTCCCCTCGTCTATTCGTGGTTGTCCCCGAAAACAAAAGCGCCCCGCCGGGATTTCCAGCGGGGCGCTTTGAATTAAACTAAACTAAACGAAGCGAGCTTCGGAGGTCACGGAAACACCCACGTTTGCGCCGGCTCGCCGATACTCACCGTTCCCACGGCATCCGGATTAGCACCGCCTTTTAGTCCCACCCCGTTCTGGAACTGATAGGGGTCGGCCCACGGGGGGTTGTTGTTAACCGCCTGGCCTGCCCTAAAGATTGCTGCGTCTCCACCCTTTTTGACCGTAACGAAGCCTTTTATACCGTAAGGAACGCTCGGTGCCGTTAGGTCAGTGTCATAGACGTAATTGTTGGTCACGCAAAAGATCGCGTTCGCCACATCCGACTCCCGCACGTCGTAAACCTTAATAGACGCTGTTCCGCCAGTGCCAGTGATGCTCTCCGGTGGCCCAGAATTGACCGTGGCGGTGAAGGATGCTCCGGGAGCGTTAAACAGCTTAATAGCATCGCCGCCTCTTAGATAACCGTTTGCAACCAATATGTTCGCGTAGTCAACAAGCGTCGTTCCAACACCGAGGATGCCAGCGGTCGCAAGATCGCCAGGCCACGCTAAGCCGGAGGAACCTGTTGCTGCGCCGTCATTGGACATTGAGAATTGAGCCAGATAAAGCTGGCGGCAGTTGTTCATGGTGCCGGTCATTTGAGCTTTGGTCAGCGCCGAGGTCAATGCGGGCACTGCCAGTGCGGCCAGGATCGCGATAATCGCAATCACGACCAGCAACTCAATGAGGGTAAATGCTGAGGAGAGTTTGTTTTTTATTAGTTTCATATTGGTTTTTTGTTTCTGCGGTTGTTCTGAGGGTTCTTGCCACGCCGTAGGTCGCCACGGCGACCGAAGGCGGGTTTCTCAGAGGGGTTTTATTCTGGGGTTTTGCTTTTGGTTTTTTGTTCGCGGTTTGTTCTGAGGGTTTTGGTCCTTAGAATGGGGGCTTATCGCAGTCTTCACAGATAAAGTCAATAATTATTTTTTACTTTTTTTGGAGGCAGACCACCACGGATTACACGAATGACACGGATATGAGGGAAGCAGAGGACCACGGATGGCCCGAAACGGTGGCTTATTGTTGAGTCCATGGAAATACCCTTTCACCTCTTTCTACGGTAATTGTCGGACGAAGTTCTCAAAGATTTTTTAACCACCCGCCTTCGCCCGGCGCCTGCCGGACTACGGCGTGCCAGGCGAATGAACGCTAATATACACGAATGTTGGGAACAGAGGAGAGAACCACAGAGTTGAAACTCGCTATTTCCCCAACTCGCTCGGCGCTACCCTCGCGGATTTACCTTCTATCTCGCTGATCCCATCAGCTCGATTGCACGCATGACACGGATGTCTACAAAATGACGCAATCCTATTCCAACGGAGGGATTGGTAACAACGGCTGGCACCGGCGAGCCAGTTCCCAGTCGGCACGAAGTTCCTGCAGATGTATCAGCCGCCAAGTATTGACCAAATCATAAGCAGTTCGTGGTAGCCAGCCTTGATATACATCACCGGTTTCAATCTCAATCAGCGCTTCGTTCTCGCCGTAGATCGAGTGAAAACGCGTGGGCGGGTGCTCGCGGTAGTAGAACCGAATGATGATGCCGTAAAACCGGCAAACTTCAGGCGTTTTTAGCGCGTGCCGGGATTTTGCCCGTTATTTCCAGATAGGCTGAGTCGGGGCAAATATCGAGATCGTCTGACCAGGCAATCTGACCGCGATCACCAATTTGCACGTTGCGGAATAAAGCCTCGTCACGAAGTGGTGCAAAAACGCCACGACCCACTTGGTCTGAAAGATCGATGATTCCTTCGACGCCGTCCGCGTAGCGCACGCGTAATCGATATCCACTGAGCGGCTCAACTGTTACTGGTCGCACCATGCAACATAATGTTCCGTACAGACTCTCGCCGCAACTGCCATTAGGGATCGACGTCTGGTAGCCTTGAATCCGGCATCACCGATGCCGGCTACAGCTGACGGTGTAAGGATTCACCGCTGTAACAAATCACGCGAGGCGAAGCCTCATTCGTGTCAATTCGTGGTTAAAAAGTTGTTTCGGCGAGGGCGCCGTTCGGCTGCGGCTCAGCCTAAGGCTCCACTAG
>QHNR01000161.1 GCA_003218475.1 Verrucomicrobiota bacterium
GTTCGAGCAGATAATTCGCCAACACATGTAACGGTTCGGCATCGCTGCTGCTGAACATCGACAGAGCATTGTGCGCCTGACGGGTGAGCTGTCTGGCTTCGGCGCGGGATTCTTCCAAGCCGATCACTGCGGGGTAAGTCGCTTTTTTTGCGACCAGATCTTTGCCGGCGCTCTTGCCCAATACCTCCGAAGTCTGCGTTACATCGAGAATGTCGTCGATGATTTGGAAAGCGAGACCAAGCCGCTGCCCGAAACGTGTGATGGCAGAAAGTTTTCGGGCGTCTGCGTTGGCGCTCATCGCACCGAGCCGCACCGAGCTTTTCAAGATGGCTGCGGTTTTGTTCTCGTGGATGAATTGCAACTGGTCGCGTTTGACGTCCTTGCCTTCGGCTTCGAGATCAGCAACCTGACCGGCGATAAGTTTTTGGCTTCCCGCTGCAACTGAAATCTCGCGCAACAAGGCTGAAGTGTTGTAGCGGCGCGCCGGCTTCGTTCTGGAGACAATTTCGAATGCGATCGTCAACAACGCGTCTCCAGCCAGGATGGCAATGCCGTCGCCGAAGACTTTGTGGCAGGTGGGCCGACCGCGCCGGAAATCATCGTTGTCCATACTGGGAAGATCATCGTGCACGAGCGAGTACGTATGGATACATTCGAGCGCGCAGGCGAGAGGGAGCGCGCCATCGACGTTGCCGCGACAAGCTTCGGCCGCGGCGAGACAAAGAATAGGTCGCAATCGTTTTCCACCAGCGAAAAGACTGTAACGCATCGCCTTGTGAAGTGTTGCAGGTTTCGTATTCGCCCGGGGCAAATATCGGTCCAGCGCGCGGTCGATCTTTCTTTGGCGGCTGCGAAGGTATGCTTTCAGATCCATGACGCTAGTGGATCTCGATTGTAGCGGCGCTCCGTAATGCTGGCAGTATTTTTCGACGCAAAGTTCTCAATGTCCCTCCAATGTGCGCGTTGGTGACCCCGAACGGTCTCCAAAGTAGGGCGCGCTCAAATATTCTCGGCCGCTTCACTCGTGGCGACCGGTTTGACTCGCATGGCGAGGAACGCACCCAGGAGCAGAACAGCCGCGCTCCAAAGCTGAGCGTGGGTGAGCCGTTCGTGGAAAATCCAGGCGGAGAGCGCCATCGCGGTGGCGGGACAAAGCAGCTGGAGGGCCTGAGCGAGCGCGACTCCGATCTCGTGGATCGCCACATAATACAGAACGTGGGCGAGCGTGATACAGGTCACAGCGGAAATGATTAGAACCAGGTTCGCCTGCGCGCCGGCGTGAATCGGTGTGTCGATCCTGCCGAAAGCGAGCGTGAGCGGAAAAAGTAACGTCGATGTGATGAAGCTGATCAACCCAAAGCTGCGGATTGGCCCGAGCTCAGCGGAAGGGCGTTTAATCAAAACACCGTAAAGCGCCCAGCAAAACGTTGCAGTAAAAGCGATGAACAATCCGGGCAATGCAATATGTCGTTCGCTCGATTGCGCGTTGGCCTGAAACCAGATCACTCCGAACGCTCCGACCAGCCCCAGCAACGTGCCAAGTTGAAATTGCCATTGTCGAATGATGGAGCGTTCCTCTGGAAAAAATGCCAGCGCCAACAGCGCAGTGAAAATGACGGAAGCACGAGTGAATATCGCATACACTCCAGGGCCCATGTAGAAAAGAGCCATCACCTGGGTGACTTGATGGATGACATTCGGCAGGCAGGGCAAAAGACAAAGCCGAATCGCACGCATGTCGATCTTCGGCCCGCCACCACGCATCTGATAAAGCACCAGCGGCGCGATCGCGATGCAAGCCACTGAATAGCGATAGAAATTTTGCGCCCAAGGATCGTAAAAGCGATTCAAATAGTACATGAAAAGCGACGGCAACGACCAGATGAGGACTGTGGCGAAGACTGCGGCGTAACCTTTCGAGAGATCAGCTTTCCGGAGCATATCCGCAGATTCCCTGGAATTTGGTTGTTTCATCAGGTTGCCGTTTCGGCGTATTTAATTTGCTCGCCTACAAACGATAAATCGCTCAAAAAGTAGGCCGGAAGGAGAAATGAATATGTTGAACAAGCAAACACTTACCATTGCGACAGGATTATTTCGGTGGCTTACGGCTGTTCATATCGGGCTCGCGAAGAAACCAGCGGCGGGCGGCGGCGCGAACCACATGCAGCGCGGAATCGAACTCGCCCAACAAAAGCATTTCGATGCCGCGGTTGCCGAATTTACAAAGGCCATTGAAGCAAACCCAAAAGATCCCCGTGGCTATGCAAACCGCGGGACTGCGTATCGCCAGGCGGCACGGGCTGCTGTGGCGGCGGGAGATCAGGAAGGGGCCTCAACGAGATATCAGTCTGCGATGGCGGATTTTGCAAAATACATTGAACTGGCTTCGAAAGATGCGTCCGCTTATCTGGAACGCGGAGAGACTGAGATCGAACTGAAACAGTACGATGCGGCTCTAGCTGATCTGAACAAAGCCATCGAACTGAAGCCAGACGACCTCACGGCAAACAAGTTCCGGGGCTTCGCCGAGCTCGGACTCAGCCAGTGGGATAAGGCGGTCGCAGATTTCACGGCTGTGATCCAAAAAAAACCGGACGATCTGCAGAGCTATGATCGGCGCGCATTAGCATATCGCGGGATGAAGAACTACGACGCAGCCATTGCCGATTACACATTTCTGCTCAGCAAAAACCCAAACGATATGGAGGCGCTGACGAAGCGCGGCTACACCTACAGTCTCGCGCTGCAGTACGAAAACGCTATTCCCGATTACGAGGCCGCTCTAAAAGTAAACCCGCAAGACAACGACACTTTCCAGCGCTTGCAATATGCGCAGTCGATGCTGGCGAAAAAGAATGCGTCACCTCCTCCGGCCGCATCGCCCACGCCCAGTCAGACGCCGGAAAAACCCAGTGTGATTACTCCGCTTCGCATCGGGATCGCGATCGCGGCGTTGCTCATCATCGCAATCATCGTGCGATTACTCACGCGAGGAAAACCCGAAGGGACAAGCCACATTATCCGCTGAAGCGTGCATGCTGTAGTGTCCGCTGTCCTCAGCGGATTTTGCCTTTTTCTCAGCATAGTTCCGATGCGCTGAGGACAGCGCACTCTACAGCTGTCCGGCGCGAGCCAAAATTTCTTTGACACGACCATGGGCGCGGTTAGCTTGCGGGCGCTTTTTGCTGGAACGAGGCGGTCCCATGGTCGTTCAAATTGCAAATTTGACG
>QHNR01000023.1 GCA_003218475.1 Verrucomicrobiota bacterium
GAAAGCATCTAAGCGCCAAGCCTATCCCAAGATGAGATCTCCCTGAAGGGTCGTGGTAGACCACCACGTTGATAGGCTCCGGGTGTAAGCATGGTAACATGTTCAGCTCAGGAGTACTAATAACCCGTTCGGCTTGATCTTTTACTTTTCTGTTAACCCATCCCGCGCAGGCGGGATGGCAAACAGGAGAGACAAAAGATCTCAAAACAAAACGAAGCCTTAAAGTGCGTGTTCTCAAACTCTGTATGTAGATATCAACGAATCAGCAGTTCTTTGAAAGATCGACATCGTCATTAGAGGTCCGCGTCGGCGCGAAGCGCCGAAACCGCCAATCCGGCTCGGATCTCTGGTGACAATAGCGCAGTGGCCCCACCCGTTCCCATTCCGAACACGGCAGTGAAACGCTGCAGCCCCGATGGTAGTACGGCGATAGGCCGTGCGAGAGTAGGACGTCGCCAGAACTAAAAACCCCACTGGGTTTATCCCGGTGGGGTTTTTACATTTCTGCGTGACGACGTCCCACCGAGGAGAGAATGGAGCGAGCTGGGAAGCCGCGACATGGACGGTCAGGCTCGCGAGGGTAGCGAGTGAGCACACGGGAGTGCGCGAATCAGTAGGACGTCGCCAGAATCCAGCACTTTGCTAGTCAAAGTGCTGGACTTTTTTTGTACCGCCTGCACTCGCCTGTCGCGCGGTAGCCTTGGCGAAGGCGGAAGCGCATGGCACGGCGGAACGCCGCTTGCCGTAAGAGATCGAGCCGATGGGAATCGCGAGAGAGTCGACGCTACAGGAGCCGGCCTAATTGCTTATCGATCTGCGACTCGCGAGACGGTAAACTTTGTATCCAGTGGCGCACGAAGTTTTTATCTCTCATTCAGCAAAGGACAAGTCAGTTGCTAATGCCATTTGCGCCGCGCTCGAGGAAGCCGGCTTTCTTTGCTGGATCGCCCCGCGAGACGTGCAGCCGGGAATGTCGTTCGCCGGTGAGATCACCCGAGCCATTCAGCAAAGTAAGGTAATCGTGTTGGTGTTCTCGGGGTATTCCAACAATTCCGAGCAAGTTCTGCGAGAAGTACAACTCGCAGTCGAGTCAAATCTTCACGTCGTGCAGTTTCGCATCGAGGACGTCCCGCCAAACGATGATCTCAAATATTTTCTCGGGACTCCCCACTGGCTCGATGCAGTATGTCCACCCTTTCAAAATCATATTCAGCCTCTCGTCACCGCAATTAGAACTTTGTTGCGGAAGGAATCGATTGATCCGCCCACGGGCTCGGATCAGGCCCAGCCATTGATCGACTCCGCAAAGAAAGCACCGGTTGGACAACCGAAACGGGCCGTCCGGTCAGGACTGCGACGGTGGAATATCATGTTCCTCTTGCTCCTGACCGTTGCCGGGGCAAGTCTCATCGTCGTTGCGGTGCGGAGCGGCCTTTCTTTTTACAATTCGGCTTCACGTGCGAGTGACCAATCGATTGCCGTCTTGCCGTTGGTCGATCTCAGCGAGTCGAAGGACCAGGAGTATCTTTGTGATGGTGTCAGTGATGAATTACTCGATACCCTCGCCAAGGTGCCCGGCCTCCGTGTGGCCGCGCGAACATCAGCCTTCAGCTTCAAGGGCAAGAACGTCGCAACCTCAGAAATCGCTGGCAAGCTTGGGGTCGCGAATCTGCTGGAAGGCAGCCTCCGACGCGAAGGCAATCGCATTCGCGTAACCGCACAATTGATCAACGCACGGGACGGTTTTCATCTGTGGTCCGACACTTTCGAGCGGGAGCTTCGCGACGTCTTTGCCGTTGAAGACGAAATCACTCACGCGATCGTCGACGCGCTCAAAGTAAAGCTAACGGTCGGCGCTCCCCTTCACGCCGGAAAAGCGGATCCGGAAGCGAACGATCTCTACCTGCAGGGACTGTATTTCTCGAATAAGAGCGGTGAGGAAGGCCTGCGGAAAGCATTGACCTTGTTCCAGCAGGCGCTGGATAGGGATCCGGAGTTTAGTCGCGCGTGGACGGGCGTTGCCAAAGTCTGGGTCTACATGGCCGATGCTTACGTGAAGCCACTCGATGCATACCCGCTTGCACAAGCGGCTGCGCAGAAAGCGATCGTGTTGAACGAACGCGACGCCGAGGCGCATTGCTTTCTCGGCATGGCCAACCAAGTGTTGAACTGGGATCCGGAGGCGTTTCTCAAGGAATCGCGCCGAGCAGTGGAGGTTGATCCAAATTCAGCCTTAGCCCACATCTGGTTCGGGGATTCATTTCGAGCGCGCGGGAATTTGACCAAAGCGATCGAACAGTATCACATCGCGATGCGGTTGGATCCGCTTTCGCCGATCGTGAGTGATTCCCTTGCCGAAGGCTACATGATAGCGGGAAAATTAGACGAGGCGATCGCGCAGGGAAAACGGACGCTCGAATTGGATTCTACCTACGCCTATCTCGATTCGACTCTGGCCAATGCTTACCGCGAGAAAGGATTATTCGATGAGGCCATTGCAATTTACCGGCAGGGCGAACAGTTCACCCACGCTCCCAGTAGGGGCCTAGGGATTACCTACGCTCTGGCAGGAAGACGCGCCGAGGCCGAACAGGTGCTGGCGCGTTTTCTCGCGCAAAGAGAAAAACGGTACATTTCTGCTTCCGCCATCGGCATTATCTATGGCGCCCTGGGCAACAAAGATGAAGCGTTCCGATGGTTGGAACGCGGGTACAACGAACACGACGCTGTCCTGACCACGATCGCATTTTATCCTGGTTCTCAACCACTCCGTGATGATCCCCGATTCATCGATCTGGTCAGACGCGTAGGATTGGATCCCGCCAAAGCAATACCGCGCTGACCGTTTCATCAACAGCGACAACGCATGCGTTTCCAACTGTTTCGATATTTCATCCGTTTGCATCTGCGTAATCCGCCCTAGGTTTTGACATGCTTACGAGTCAAAAAGTCATCGACCCGCCTTCGCCAAGGCTACGGCGTGGCGAGGTGCGATTCGAGTTGTTGGCATGTCGGTGATCCGCGTTAAACTGTCGTTATGTTAACGAGTCAGAAGGTAATAGACGCTATAAACGAGCAGATCGGGTACGAGTTTAGCGCGGAGCTGCAGTATTACGCGATCGCGGCCCATTTTGCGGCCGAAGCGTTGCCGCAGTTGTCGCAGCATTTTTTTCAGCAAGCCGAGGAAGAGAAAGGTCATGCGCTGCGGTTCATTAAATACGTAGTCGACGCCGGCGGACGGGTGGTGATCCCGGCGATCGACGCGCCGAAGTCGAAATTCAAGACCGCGCGCGATGCGGTGAAATTGTCGCTCGACCAGGAAATTCACGTGACCCAGCAAATCAACGGGCTGGTCGGGTTGGCGCGTAAGCAGAACGACTACATCACGATCAATTTCTTGCAGTGGTTCCTAACCGAACAGCTCGAAGAGGTTTCGTCGATGGATAATCTTTTAAAAATTATCGAGCGCGCGGGGACCGATCTTTTGCAGGCCGACGAGTATTTGGCGCGCGTTGGTCTCAGGACGATGCCGCAGCCGCCCAAAGAATAGTTGAGTTGCTGAGCCGTTGAGAAGTTGAGAGGACCGAACGCTTCGTCTCTTGATTAGGATTCTGGAATCCAGTTAATCTCGCTTAGAGTTCCTGAGTGGAATTCAAGGACCACTTCTCAAAACAGGCGGCGGACTACGCAAAGTTTCGACCGCGCTATCCACGCGAAATGTTTGAGTATCTCGGTTCGATCGCGCCCACCCGCCAACTGGCGTGGGATTGCGCGACGGGTAACGGCCAGGCCGCCATTAAACTCGCGACCGTTTTTGACCGCGTGATCGC
>QHNR01000162.1 GCA_003218475.1 Verrucomicrobiota bacterium
AGCTGTGAAAGAAGCGGCGATGAATGTGGAGAAGCGGGCGCTGCATATCCTGAATCGATAGGTTGTTGTAGCGGCGTTCGCCGCGGCGAACGCCGAACTAATAACAGGCGCTTGGTATAAGCGCCTCTGCAACTCATGCTCGAGCGAGTTGCGCTTCCCGTCGTTGGATCACCAATAGCGCCACGAGGGCGGATATCGCACAAATGATCCCGCCTAACGCCAGCGCGAAGGGAGTGCCTAACCAATGCGCAACGGCGCCGGCTTCAAGACTGCCAAGGGGGATCATGGCGCCGAAAATGAGCGACCACACGCCCATGACGCGGCCGCGCATATCGTCGGGCACGATGGTTTGCAGCACCGTGTTCGTCGTCGAGAAAAATAGGAGCATTCCGAACCCTCCGATGAAGAGAAATGCGAGCGCAAGGTAGAAATTTCGCGTGAACGAAAACGCGAGTAGCGCCGCGGAAAATAACCAGACACCGCCGAGCGCGAGCTTTCGTGGCGTGAACTGATGTCCGAACGTTGCCACGATCAGTGCGCCGACTAACGCGCCGATTCCACTGGCCGACATCAAGACACCGTAACCGTCCGCACCGCGCCCGAGCACGTCGCGCGCAAACGCGGGCATGATTACCATATAAGACCAGCCGAAAATTCCGACTGCCAAAAACAACAGCAGAATCATGCGCACGCGCGGATGTTGAGACGAATAGACGATTCCATTCCAGGCATGTTCCGTCGGCGAAATGATCTCGATGTTCCGCTCGAAAATCGGCAGTCGCATCATTAACAAACCCGCGATAACTGCGACGAAACTGAGACCGTTGAATAAAAAGCATGCCGAAACGCCAACGGCGCCAATCATTAATCCCGCGAGCGATGGACCGATCACCCGTGCGCCATTGACGATCGAGCTGTTGAGCGAAATTGCGTTGAGCAAATCTTCGCGACTCGTCATCTCAACGGTGAACGCTTGTCGCGCGGGCATATCAAACCCCATCGCGATGCCATTGAACGCTGCCACGATGACAATGAACGTGGCGTTGGCGAATCCCGCCCAAACTCCAATCGCGAGCAAAAACGCGCAGATCATTTGCGCGGTCTGGGTCGTGATCAGAATCGACCGTTTCGGATAAAGATCGGCCAGTGATCCGCCCCAGACTGAGAACAACATCATCGGCGCCGAACCGATGGTCGCGACCGCGCCGCATTTCGATATCGGCAAACATGCGACGTGGATCTGACCGAGCAATTCTACGATTTAATCGGCGAGCCTGGCGAAACAGGAGACAC
This sequence comes from Verrucomicrobiota bacterium, assembly GCA_003218475.1. Taxonomy (GTDB): domain Bacteria; phylum Verrucomicrobiota; class Verrucomicrobiia; order Chthoniobacterales; family UBA10450; genus Udaeobacter. The sequence goes on from QHNR01000162.1 coordinate 1,294, forward strand.
CTTCGCCACGTTTCATACACCGGGACATCACGAGACCGACACTGAAACGATTGGTGGCGGGCAAACTGGGTTCAATTTTCAGTTTGGCCACTTCGTGGTTGGCGCTGAAGGAAGCTTTATCGGAAACGGGAGCACCGCCGGCGGCAAATTCTACGCCTTCCAGGAGAACGAGCTTTTCTTGATCACCGAAGGGCAAAACGTGACTGCCGAAACGGATTTCGGTTTGAGGCGGATGGTGGAAACGACCTGGAATGGATTTGTCGGCGGCCATATCGGTTTTTGCTGGAACCGTTTGCTTTTTTATGGAACCGGAGGAGCCGCGTTCACGGATGCTCACTTTTCTTCCTGGGGAAAAGCCGATACGAGCTTCTTTGGCTTTGTTGGTGACGGTCTCGGCACAAGCCAGCCGGCTACAGATGCGCCGCACAATCGAACGGTCGTTGGACCGCGTCAGGGACAAAGTTTCATTGGCGAAATTGTCAGCAGGAAAATGCATACCCAGGGAGACGTCCTGACGGGCTGGTATGGCGGCGTCGGGACCGATTACAAGCTGACTGATATTGTCAGCGTCGGCGTGGAGTACAAACACATCGACTGGGGCGATGTCACCGAGCACCAAATGGAAGGTGGCGGTCCTGTTTTTCCGAGAAATGCCAACCTCGACTTAACTGCCGACCAGGTGGTGTTCAAAGTCAACATTCTCGTCGGACCGATCGGCCACTAAAAGCTGTGCTAAATTCGTGGCGTGCAAAGCACCGCCGCGATCCTTCTGCGCAAACGCAAGTTTAGCGACACCAGCCTGATTGTCTCCTGGTGCACCGAGTCGTTAGGCTGCGTTCAAACCATGGCCAAAGGTGCGCGCCGGGCGAAAACTCCGTTCGCGGGCAAGCTCGATCTTTTTTTCGAAACGGAGATCTCGATCCTCCCCAGTCGCAAATCGACCCTGCACACCCTAACCGAAGTGGTCCTCAAGAACCCGTTCCCCGGCATCCGCAAAAATTATCTCCGCACTCAAGCCGCCGCTTACTTTGTCGAACTGATTGAGATTTGTACCGAGCGCGATCATCACGAGCCAGAGTTGTTTGCGCTCTTGCGTCGCGCCTTTGGTTATCTTGACGCCAACGATCCAAACTTGCGCGCGATTTCACATTTCGAAACTGAGTTGGCGCGCATTGCCGGCGTGCATCCGGCAGCCGCCGGACAAAGAAGTGTCAAAGCCGACCCGGCCTTCGCGCTGGGGAATTTGTTTGGGAGATTGCCGCTCTCGCGCACGCCGCTCTTGAAAACGCTCGCATCCGAGGCGAAAGGCAAGGCAAAAGGGACCGCATGAGATTACGAATTGTCGCTGCCGTCGCTGCCATCGCCGTTTTGAGTTCGATCGCGCTAGCGAACGAAACTTATAAATTCGATCAATCGCATTCGACGATCGGATTTTCGGTTCATCAATTTCTCGGCACGACGCAGGGAAAGTTCACTAAATTCGATGGCAAGATCGAGATCGACCGAGAGCATCCGGAAAATTCCTCAGTCACCGCACGAATCGTTGTTCGCAGCATCGATACCGGAATCGTGAAACGCGATAATCATTTGCGCAGCCCGGAGTTTTTCAGCATCGAGAAATATCCCGACATCATGTTCAAAAGCCGCAGTGTGAAACAAACCGGTCCGCACGAGGGGGACATTCTTGGCGACCTGACGATGCATGGAGTGACCAAACCGATCGCGCTGCATGTGAAGTTGCTGACCTCAGCGAGTGACAGCAAGCGAACGCGTTGGAGTGTGACGACGGATCCGCTCAAGCGTCGCGACTTCAATTTGATGTTCGCGCAGGCGGCGGAAAGTATGTCTGGAATTAGTCAAACCGTCACCGTTAACATCGAGATCGAGGCGACGGCGCAGTGACATGGTCCTTTTCGTTCTTACCTGGGTTGGACTTAGCTGCTGGTGCGTCTGTTTTTGGTGGATGCATCGCATCTCAGCCCGTCAGGATGCGATGTTAAAGGAGTTGCACGACATGACCCAGCGCATCGAACAGATCTCGCAGGCCGAGCATGATTTGATCAAAGAAGTTCACCCTCGTGTTCACGAGATCAAAGAGCACGTCGAGACTGTTAAGGAAGCAGTGTCGCCGGAGAAAAGCTGATCCGATTGCTTCATGGAAATCACGCCGCTCGGAGATTCCGCGCTGCTAATTCGTGTCGCTGAAAATTTCTACGACGCTCCAACCGGCGCCTTAAATAAAGTGCTCGCGACGAAGCGTGCGCTTGAAGCTGCGCAAATTCGCGGCGTCGTTGAGCTCGCGCCAGCCTACACCACCGTGGCGCTTTTTTGTGATCCGATCGGCGCGATTGACGCGGGCGCGCCGGTCGAAAATGTTTTTGGATGGTTTGAACAGCGGATTCATGAAGCCCTGAAATCTGTAGTCGCCCCGGAGGCTTTCGGGGCTGACCGCAGGCAGGCCGGGCACAACGTCCCCGGCTACAATTCAATTGAGATTCCCGTTTGTTATGACCAGGAGTTCGCCTTCGACCTCGATGAAGTCGCACGGAACGCGGGCGTTCATTGGAAAGAAGTTGTCGATCTTCATTGCGGAGCCGATTACCGGGTTCATTGCGTCGGATTCACGCCCGGTTTTCCCTTTCTCGGCGGTTTGCCGCGCCGGCTCGCGACGCCGCGGCGCGATGTTCCACGCAAAGAGATTCCGGCCGGCTCGGTCGCGATCGGTGGAAGGCAAACCGGAATTTATCCGATCAAATCGCCCGGTGGCTGGAACGTGATTGGCCGGACGCCGCTGCAATTGTTCGATCCGCAAAAAAATCCGCCTGTGCTTTTGCGTGCTGGAGACCGCGTCCGCTTCCGCTCCATCACGCGTGAAGAGTTCGAAAGAGCGAC
>QHNR01000164.1 GCA_003218475.1 Verrucomicrobiota bacterium
TCCGGCCGGAAGGTCAGCAATCTCAATTCGGGCATTTGCTCCGAGCGCTGCGGCTCGGCGCGCCGCCGCACGGCGGGATCGCGCTCGGCCTCGATCGGCTCGTCATGCTGATCTGCGGCGAACAAAACATTCGCGACGTCATCGCATTCCCAAAGAACAATCGCGGCATGGATCTGATGACGAATTCACCAAGCGCAGTCGATCCCCGTCAGTTGCGCGACTTGGGAATCAAACTGGCGAACGACAAAAGGGTGTCCTGAGGCTTGCGCGTCCGATCTCGATTGGATCCTCGTGCACCGTGAGCCCCGGCGCTGATCAACTTCAATAACCCAGGGCCGCTTTCCGCTCGGTCGCGGTAGGCAGAGGGTCTTTGCGGGCTGTGATTGCCTCCCCGCCAGCTTCCTTGATCTGCTTCGACTGGACGTCATTGAACTCGACGTCCTTTGCGAATTCCGGAGGAAGATCCATGTCGGCATAGATGGCATGCACGGGACATACCTCTACACATGCCATGCAATCGATGCATTCATCAGGATGAATGACCACCTGGTTGTCCATTTCGTAGAAGCACGCGACCGGGCAGACTTCTACACAGTCGGTGAACTTACATCCGTTACATTTTTCGGTGACGATATGGGCCATGGGATTTGGAATTGTTGAGAGTTGCGTAAAAAAGACTGCCGTTACGAGTAATTAGTGACCCATCGCGAGTCAAATTCCTCCTTTAACGCCAGCGTTAAGCGACACCAGGGTGATGCTCGCGTCCACTCTTGAAGAGAATCGCCACGGAAAAGGTGACAATGGTCCCGAAGCAGATCCACCAGGGAAATTCCATTACGGGTAGCCAGCTCGGTTGGGCATAAAGCTTGCCGCCGAAGATTCCGGCGATCTTGTCGGGCAAACCGCTCAGGATCGCGACAACGATGAACCCGATGAGCATTGCTATAAGGTTGCCGAAATCGTTGCCGCGCCGCTTGGTGAAAATTCCGCAGAGAAAAACACCGAGCAGGGATCCGTAAGTGTAACCGAAAATTCCGAGCACGATCGGAATGATCCGCACGTTAGGATGAACAATGACGAGATAGGAAGTTGTCGAAGCGACAACGATCATCAGGAGAGAGAACCAGACCGTGGCCCAACGCACTGCGCGCAAACTTTGTTCCGGCGTCGATGCTGGATTGATGTACGGCTCGTACCAATCGCGGGTAAAACTCGTGGCCAGCGCGTTGATCGCGGTGCTGAGCGAGCCCATCGCAGTCGCAAAAATGCCTGCGATCAGCAGGCCGCGCAGGCCGACCGGCATCTGGTACAGAATGAAATGACAAAACGTTTCGTTAGGCGTTTTGGGAAGGGTTGGATCGGGATGCACCTGGTAATAAACCCAAAGCAACAATCCGATGCTGAGAAAGGTGAGCACAATCGGAATATCGGCCAGCCCGGACATAATGAGCGAACGCCGACTGCGGCGAATGTCGGGGGCGGTCAACATCCGTTGCACCATGTCCTGATCCGTGCCGTGCGTGGACATGGTGATGAATGTCGATCCGATCAGACCGGCGAAAATCGTGTACTCGACCTCGAACATCCCTTTAATTTTGTCCCAGCCATGTTTCGCGGGATCGAGACCGGTGGTGAAAAAATCGGAAATCCCGAAGCCACCGTGGCGTTGTACAATCTCGTTCCAACCGCCAGGGATCGCAGAGTAAAGAAGACCGAGCGCAATGAACGCGCTGCCAATCATGATCGACGCCTGGATGAAATCGGTCCAGATGACGGCCTTGATTCCGCCGAGCGTAGTGTAGATGGCGGTCAAAATGACGATCGCGATTGTTGAGCCGATGTAGATGAAAAGCGTTTCCTTTTGACCAGGCTGGACGCCGCGAATCATTTCATACGCGAGCGCAAGTGCGATTGCCGCCACATACAGGCGTGCGCCGGACGCGAGGAGCCGCGTAAACATGAAAACGGCTGAGGCCGCGTTCTTCGTCGGCACGCCGAAACGGGCGGTGAGATATTCGTAGATCGAATAAACTTTGTAGTCGTAATACGGCTTGATGAAAATGTAACTGACCAGGATACGCGCCAGGATGGTGCCGAGCGCCAGTTGTAAGTAGGTGAAGTTGCGCAACGCGAAGCCTTCGCCCGGCGTCCCGAAAAACGTACCCGCGCTTGTTTCTGCGGCAATAATGGAAGCGAGCACTGCCCACCACGGAATTCTGCGGCCGCCGAGAGCGAAGTCTTTGAGGTTTTCCTCCTTCCGGCCCATGTACAGGCCGATGGAAATGATGAGCACAAAATAGAGAAGGAGAACTGCGCTATCGATAGCGAGCCGGCTGTCCATGTCGGCGCTTACTTAGCCACAGACGCTGTGGTGAGCCAGTCGAATCCATCAACACAAATTTACACAGACATTGAGCGTTGGACGTTGAGCGTTCAGCGTTGGACGTTTGCTGGTGGACTTCACCGAGTGTGCCATATCCGATTTTAATTTGGAGAAGACGCTGAACTCCGGGCAGGTTTTTCACTGGGAAAAGGCTGGCAACGGGTTTGTGGGAACCATCGGGGAGTACGCGGTTTACGCAGAGCAAGACGACGATATTTTGAAAGTTCGTTTTGGCGGGACGCCAAAACCAACACGCGAGACGCGTGTGCTCCCCAGAATCGTCGCGCATTATTTTGCGCTCGATCATCCGTTGCAGGAGATCTGCGCCTCGTTTCCGAAAGATCCGACCATGAATGCCGCTCGGGACTTTTGTCGCGGGCTGCGGATCATTCGGCAGCCGAAATGGGAATGTCTGGCCACGTTCATGTGTTCATCGATGAAACAGGTGGCGCACATTCGGCAAATTTCGCTGGCGCTCCGGAACCGCTTTGGTGAGCGACGGAAAATCGGGAGTCGAGTGATGTACACTTTCCCGTCACCGCAGCGAATTGCCGGAGCTTTCGAGAATCAGTTGCGCGAATGCAAGCTCGGTTATCGCGCCAAAAACCTGCGCGCAACAGCACAGCTCGTCAGTTCCGGCGAATGTGATCTCGAATCATTATCGGTGCTTCCGGATGGCGATCTTCGGAACAACCTGTGCGAGCTGCCGGGCGTAGGCGTGAAGATCGCAAACTGCGTGATGCTCTTTGCCTACGAGCGGCTCCGCGCATTCCCAATCGACGTCTGGATCGAGCGGGTGTTGAGACAGCGTTATTTCCCGAGCCGGAAGAAAATGACAGCGCAACAGCTGCGTGAATTCTCCGAAACCTATTTTGGGGAACACGGCGGGTATGCACAGCAGTACTTGTTTCATCACGCGCGGACAGCTTTACGGAAGTCAGAACTGGCAAGAGATTCCTCAACTGCGCGGAGTTTACCCTGCGGGAGCGAGGCGAGTCGAACGGGCTCCGGTCGGAACGACAAAAGGAAGGCCGCGCGGACAGGCCGCGTTAACGGGAAAGAAGGCGCAATCCCAGCAATAGAGACAAGATTAGAACAAAGGAATCGGATAGCTGCGCAAGTTGTCAGTCCTGCCGGGCTGAGATAATGTTCCGGTCTTAAGCTGAAACCCGGAGCCTGAATTCTTCACCATCAAGACACCGCTGTCATGACCACGGCTGACATTATGTTCGCCCAGCCGGGCAACCCCGAAAGCCTTCGCGATCATGAGTACGACGCGCGAACGATTTCGTGGGCGCTGCTTGCCGCGATTCTTATCCACTTGGTCGTGGCATTTTTGCTTGCCGCTTTCAGCGGCGTCTTCTCACCAAGTGTTCCGTTTGAGGAAAAGCCGGCTGAACTCACGTTCGTCGATTTGTCACCGACATCGGCTGCGAAGAATTCCGCGTTTATAGAAACGGACGAATCGAAAAAGGCCCCCGAGCCGAAGGACAAAACATTCGAATCAAACGCCAACTCAATTGGAGCAAGCGAGCTTGCCGCGGTTGGTGAACTGCCGTTGCCGTCACAGGATGGGAAGGATCGGCCATTACTGGATTTTGAGACAAATCCGCACTCGTTGGAAACAAAGGGAGCGCAACCGCAGCAGTCGAACGCTGCACCGCAACCCAAACAAATGACTGCTCCGCAACCGGCGCCGATCACCGCTGCGGAACAATTTGCGCTGTTGACTCAAAAGCCAACTGCTGCATCCGAGGCCTCGACCGCTGCATCGCAAGCGCAGTCTGCGTATCGGCGGCAGAAGGAGCGAACACACATCTCCGGTAACATCACGAGTCGCGGCATTTCGGCCGTGAATGCTTTGGGCACACCGCTCGGTCGCTACCAAAAGATCGTGGCAGATTCAATTGGGTCACGCTGGTACGTCTTTGTAGAGCAGAAGCGTGATTTAATTACCATCGGCACCTTGCGGCTTCGATTTAATATTGACCGGAGTGGACAAGTAAAAGGTCTCAAAATCACTGAGAACAGTTCGAACGAGGCGTTTGCTAACGTTTGCGTGCAATCAGTGCTCGAAGCGCACCTTCCGCCGATTCCCGAAGAGGTCGCGAACACGTTGCCGCCCGAAGGTCTGGAAGTGGACGGACTCGGTTTCATCATTTTTCCAAACCGATGATCGTCGCCTGGATCATTGCCGAAACGGACGGAATCGTGAATATCGTATTCGGATTTTTCACGAGGGGCGGGCTTTTCATGTGGCCGCTGCTGGCCTGCTCGATTGTCTCGGTGACGACGATGATTTTGCGCGGGCTCGCGCTGCGACGCAAAAACGTGATGCCGCCACTAATCGAACAAGAAATAGAACGTCTTGCGCCCGGCGAAAG
>QHNR01000163.1 GCA_003218475.1 Verrucomicrobiota bacterium
GCAGAGATTCGCCGCAGCACCATTAGCGGAACCAGAGCTTGAGCCCCACGATGTGTAACTCAAGTCGTAGGCATTGTTCGTACTCCCACCGCGCGCGCTCCAACCGACTGCTAGAGGATAGGTCTCAGCCTCATCGTCCCGGAAATTTGCCCATTCGCCCAGGTTCGATTTGCCAACAATGATGGCGCCGGCTGCGCGCAATTGCTGAATAATCACAGCATCGCCAGGCACGTGGTTGCCGTAAATCGCGAGCGATCCAGCTGTCGTCTGCATTTGATCGTCTGTCGCGATGTTGTCCTTCACGAGAAGCGGGATGCCATGGAGCGGACCACGAACTTGTCCGCGGCGCCGTTCGTTATCGAGCTGAGTAGCGATCGCAATTGCATTGGGATTGACCTCGATTACGGAATGCAGCAGCGGATTAAGCGATTGCATGCGTCTGATGTAACCCTGCGTCAGTTGCTGGCTTGTCAGTTGCCCGGACGCCATAGCGTCCTGAAGCTCGGGAATACTCTTTTCAATAAAGTCAAAACCGCCCGCGGCCGAAGCAGAGCGTTGAACAAGCGACGTGAGCCCTCCGCTCAACAGAGCTGCGCTGCTGAGTGCGGTTGTGCCGAGAAATTTTCGGCGAGTGATGCTGTAGTCGAGGTCCGTACGGTCAGGGTTTTGCTTGTTCATGGCGTTCTCCGATTGACGCTGTTTCGCGACCGAACAGACGTGAGATTATTGTTTGGTGACGTTTGTGTGGAAATCCCGCTCCTGCCGGTTGGGATTGTAGAATGAATGGTTGTCGCGATGCCAACTCCATATCCTTGCGTCAATAATCGGGTCTAAGCTCGAAAGCGGTCGGAGATTTTTTCATTCTCTGCACTTTATTTGACCGCCCCGTCTTCCTCCGCAAATTAGCTGCTCTTCACGGGTGCCCGTAGCTCAACTGGATAGAGCACTAGACTACGGATCTAGCAGTCGACCATTCTGCTTTTTTGGGCGGCGTGGTCGCGATTCCAACTTTTTTTGGTGTGATATATAAAGCTGTTCAACGACTCAAGTGATCCCACACATCTCTGCAATGTTTGGGCGACGGTTTGCCGATCTCCTCCTGTTCTGCGTGACCTCAGCAGAGTTGATCATCCTCTTCCTACTGACTCCCACCTTCACGATCGCAGACTGGATCTACGTCCTGCAACATTTCATCGTTCTTGGGATCGCCCTCACGCGGCCTCGCCCGAAGGTGCGGGATTACTCAATGGCTTCGAGCATGGCGGTTGGGGCTGCTTATGTTTATCCCTATGCCCAAGTCATCTATCTACGCTGGTCGCCTGGTCATGTGGCGTGGCCCACAGGCGGGCTCGCTTTGGTAACGCTCGCGGCTGGTTTGAGTCTTGTTAGCCTTCTGGCGATGGGGACACGGTTCGGGGTGCGTCCGGCTTTGAGAGATCTCGTGACGAGTGGCCCCTACAGATTCGTCCGCCACCCGATGTATCTCTCGTACATACTTGGAGACATCGGGTACAACCTACAGGAATGGAATTTCGGCACAATTCTCCTGGTGTTGGGCGGTTGGGCGTCTCTCGTCTATCGCATCCACGTCGAGGAGCAAGTACTGTCTCAACATGCCGGATGGCCAACCTACGTGGCCTTGGTTCGCTACCGCCTTTTCCCCGCTCTTTGGTGAAAGCGTCGCTCGCACAATGCCGTGATTCGCGTCACAATGACCGTGCCGCGTAAGATGATAAAATGCGCTTAGCCATTATGCCTATCACTGCTCTGGCGCTGGTGAGTTCCACTGCCGTCGCTGGGACGATTCGTGGCTACGTAATCGATGAGGCGGGTAATCGAGTTGCGGGAGCTCGAGTTCAGGCTTGGCACATGGTTTCGCCAGATCAGCAACCAGTCCAGCACCCAACAAAGTTGGGCGAAACGACTGCCGATGCTCATGGAGATTTTGCTATCTCTGTCGATGCTGCTGAGATCAACAGGCTCATCGCTAGTTTCGATCATCAGTCTGGGACAGCAGCGCCACCTTTCAGTAGCATCGTGCGTATCGTTCTCCGTCGCGTCCAATTACGACCGATCCTTTAACCAAATAGCTGCAACCAACCGCTGACCAGTCGCATCGAGGATCTGAAGGGGTCAGGGGGTCAGAGCTTACTATCGACACTCGCGAGTAAATTGGAAACATAGCTGGCGCTTCCCATACTTAGCCGATCGGCAATCCATTGGCGACTCATCGGAGTTTGCCCCCGCAGTTGCCGCGCAATCTTTACTTTCACATGGTGTCCCTTCGGCTGCGTGGCCAGGTCGATCTCGCGCCAACGCGCCTTTGCCAGCGCCTCATTCACCATGCGCTCGGCCAAAGCAGCGTCCGTCTCCCGCCGTTCGCTCGCGCGTTCATCTTTGCGCCCGCGACGCCCCAGTTTGTCCGCCAGCCAATCGCGAAAATCTTCTGCTCCAATCTTCCACCCGCCTCGCATCAACTCTTGTTCGCCTGGTTCCAATCGCGCTTGCTTCATTCGTCGCTCGAATTCCCGCCGAGTGGCGGCGGTGTCTCGCTCCAAACCATGTTCGCCCAGCAAGCGACCTACTCGCAGCCAGGGCGGCCGCAGTTTCGGTTGCCGATAGGCCGGATAACTGCTCCAGCGATAGGAGTCCAACTTCTTTTTCCCCGACACGATCCGAGCCCGCACCGGATTCAAATGCACGTAATCGCACGCGCACCGCAGATAGCCCCGCTTTCGCCCGTCAATCAATTGTGCTTTGTAGCGGCCACCGAAGAGATGGCCCCAATGCCGATGCCGCCGGTTAAATCTCTGCGTGTAGGTGCCTAGCAACCATTTCATTCCTACTGCCAGATTCGGCTGCGGTGTCTCTACGACTAGATGAAAATGATTGCTCATCAGACAATACGCATGCACCTGCCATCCAGTCTTTAGACAAGCTTGACCTAGGGTCCTCAAAAACTCCACCCGATCTGCATCGTCGCAGAAAATCGCTTCGCGCCGGTCGCCTCGGCTCATCACATGATAACGCGCTCCAATGTATTGAATACGCAGCGGCCTCGCCATAGCCGCATTCCTTATGCGAAAGGGTAGGAGTGTCAATAGTAAGCTCTGACCCTCTCTGACCCCCCTGATGCTCCGATTCGCGTTTACGATGAAGCAGGCAATGTGATCAAAACGTATGAGCACATTGACGATTCAAAAGAACCATGACGAAGCGGCCGGGTCTTTGGCAAGCCTGCCTTCAATCGTGAGGTTCCTGTTTGTTCCAACCGAGGAAGTTTGTCACGCGAGCAGAATCGCTTCTGCTCGCGTGCTCAAGACTGAAGGGTCGCGATCTTAGAAGATCTTGCCGTGCGGCAGATGCGGTTGGCCATGATTCCCGCCGGTGCAAAATCCGCCGTTCGGGATCGGGATAATCGAGCCGAGGAATTGCGGCTGCTGGCGTACGTTGAGTGCCTGCTCCAACGCGTAGCCGAAGCCGATTAGCTGCGGTTCATGCAGGAAAGTGCTGTACATGAGCATTCCCGCCGGCCGGCCGCTATCGCGAATGCCCACCGGTATCGATAAATTTGGATAACCCGCCACTGCGGGTCCGGTCGAGTTAGTCAAGTGCGGAGCGACGATCGCATCGACACCTGAGTTGATTACAGTATCAATGCCAGAGCGCGCAGCAGTGCGGGCATGCGTTCGCGCAGCGATGTAGGCGGGATCGTTCGGATAACCTGGGAACTGTTCCGCCATTAAGAATACGTCCTGGTCGTAGTAGGGCATCTCTTGCACACAATGCGCGTCGTTGAACGCAATCAGGTCGGCCAACGTGCGCATGTTCGTGTGCGTGAGCGTGGCGAGGTAGTCCGCGATTTGCGCTCTAAATTCATACAGCAACGCTGTAAACTCGTCGCCGTTGTAAAGCAACACGTCCCCCGTATCAACGTCAACGACAGTCGCACCGAGGCTTTCCATCACCATCAGCGCATGGTCGGCAAACCCGACCGTCAGCTCATCACCCGGAATGCCGCTACCGTAGTAGCTGTAATCGAAAAAGCGCACATCGCGTCCGATCACTGCGCCATCGAGTGCGTTCGGATCGAGAAATTGCGTGTAATCGCTGGGCAACTGATGTCCAAGCACTTCACCAAACGG
>QHNR01000165.1 GCA_003218475.1 Verrucomicrobiota bacterium
CCATCCGGGCACACCCGCGAGCGTGACGCCGCTGGAAAATAATCGCGCTCACATTCATTTACATGAGCCACAGCGCGCTGTGACACCGGGGCAAGCTGCGGTGATTTACAATCGTGACATGATTCTTGGCGGCGGCTGGATTTGCCGGCAGGAAGCGTTGGTACCGGTGTGACAGATGGCGGAGAAAATGCTACTCGCGCTGAGCACGTTTCCAGATCGCGAGACCGCGCAAGGAATCTCAAACCAGCTTGTCACCGACAAGTTTGCCGCCTGTGCGAATATTTTGCCGGCGGTTGAATCGATTTATCGCTGGAAAGAACAAATTGAATCCGGAAACGAAATACTCGTGTTCTTCAAGCTAAGCGAAGACCGACAATCAGCGTTTCAGGAAAAACTGCGCTTGTTGCATCCCTGCGAAGTTCCAGAAATCATCTTTGTTCCAATTTCGAGCGCGCTGCCCGAATATTTGCGCTGGGTTGTCGAGAACTGTGGCTAGCCGCGCTGCCGCTTCCTGCCAATAAGGTAGATTGCGACGCCAACGGCGTTCGCGATTCCGGTTACGGCGATGATCTTCACGGCGAAGCTTAATGTGCTTGGAACGTCGATGATCGGATAGATGGTGAAAAAAATCGCGGATAGCGAGACAACAGCGCCGCAGATCGCCGCGATGCGCAGCCAGATCGGGGCGCCCGAACGAATCGCAGCCGCGCCAAAGATCGGTATTGCGAACATCGTGAAGTAAACAATGCCGTAGAAAACATTCGCGGCGTTATCGACCAGTTGAAACGCTTCCTGGATTCCGGCACCGATCTGGCTGGCGATCGCGATGAGAAGTGTGGTCGCGCCGACGAAGATGATGGAATTAACCGGCGTTTTGTATCGCGGATGCAATCGCGAAAACCAATTCGGAAGCAGTCGATCCCATCCCGCAACCATCGGCAATCGCGAGCTCCCGGTTACGTGAACGCTGGTCGAAGAGATCGAGCGCACGGTCATTAACAAAATTCCAATCGAAGCGATGGCGCCTGCAATTGGGAAGGAACGTAACCCGAGTCGCAGGGTTTGCGGCACCGGACCGATGAGATCGATCGGGTTGTTTCCGATGAACGCGAGGACCGAGCTCGTGCCAAGAATGAACATTACGGCGATCACCGGCGAAGCGATGAGAACCGAGCGTCCGATATCACGCGCGGGGGCGCGCGTTTCGCCGGCGAGAATTGCTACGTATTCAAACCCGCTGAGCGCGCCGACCGCGAGCTTACTGAAGATGTTGAAGCAATAAAAGATCGACATCGCGGGCAGCGCGAGTTCAAGCGGCTGATAAGTTTTCAATTCGCCGCGCGCGAGGCCGAGCAGCGGCAACAAAATCAGCGCTGCGTAAACGACGAACATCGCGAATGCGCCAACATTGTGCAGCCATTTGCCTAACGACAGACCGCGGACGCAAGCCCAGCCGAGGCCGCCGACCAATGCCGCGCTGATTAGCGAGACGCACCATTTGCTGTTCGGCATCCACGCGGCGCCAGGACCGATAGCGTAAGAGATGTTCGTGGTGACGAACATTCCGCCGAGTGCGATGACCGTGATCGAAAGCAGCCAGAGATTCCAGGCAACGATAAATCCGGCGAACTCGTTGAAGCCAAGCTTGGCCCATTGATAAATGCCGCCTTCGAGCGGCATGCGATTGCTCAAATAAATCACAACCGCGGCCTGCGGAATGTAGAAAAGCAAAATCGCGAGAAGCCAAAAGAAAAGATGCGCTTGTCCAAGCTTCGCCGCGGCACCCACCCAACTCGAGCCGACAACGAAGAGAATCTGCGTCAGAACGAGATCGAAAAGGCCAAGCGGTTTCCTGAGAGATTCACTGCGCGTTTCGACCTTTTGCTCAGCGCGCTGGAGTTCAGTTCGCATCGGTGAAGCGTTGGATCGTTGAAACGGTCTCGTGCTGTCGTGTTGAGCGAAGCGAAACATCGCTGATTGTGACGGCGGCGCTGTCGGAAGAAATAGTCAGAGATTCTTGCCCCGCCACTGCGGGATCAGAATGACAATGGCGTTTCCGTTTTAACGCTTCAACGCTTCAACGACTCTCAATGTTCGTCCTCGTGTGCCTTTTTCGGCGGGGCTGGTTCGTTGCGAAATTCGCGGTGCCGGATTTTGCCGCCGGCGTACGCAATGTAGCCGGCGGTTCCCAAGGTCCCCGCGCCGAGAAAAATGACCGCGATGGCGAGTGGTGCGGAAGAGTTTGGCCATTTTATCGGCGCTGCGATTGCGATAGCACTCAAGACCGCGAGCGCGTAAAAGATCCAGATGAGATCCTCCGCGCGATCTCGATGTTCATCGAGCCAGCGTTCTCCATCTTCATCGGTCATCGACAGAACGCGATCGTATCCCTGCTGGCCAAATTCATAAGCTGGCCATGCAGAGAGCGAGCTAATGAGTACCAGCACTAACGTGGCGATCTGAGCGCGGCGACTTTTGGAAAAAAAGGCGATGAGCAATCCAATCCAGGCGATGAGCAAGCCATAAACCGGTAAGGGATTGAGCAACACATGAACATACTCCGGCTGCTGCAAACCACGGAGTATCGAATCGCCGAATCCGCCAAAAGCGGACAGCTCCTTCACCATGAACGAGACGATTACCATCGGATGTAAACAGAAGGAGCTGGGCGATCCAGCCGGTTGTTCCAATCGGCTGTCGTCTCGGCGCGAAGCGGATCGATCACAATCCGCCTTCCGAGTGAGTTTCTAAAACTTGTGCGGCACTCTTTGCTTTTTCAGGCGGCACGTATTTTTGCCAATTAACGATTGTGAAATGCCACCATTCAGTGCGCAAGCCGCAAAAACCAGCCTTGTGCATAGCGTACTTCAGCAAACGCAGGTTCCAGCGAATTTCGAAAGAGGAACCCATGTAAGGCAACATTGCAGCGGGAGTAAAATCGTCAAAGTCCGTTGGCATGCGGACGTCGCGAATCCGTGAGTCGACCAGGGTGGCGTCGACGGCGATACCCCAACTATGCAGCGAGCCGGCGCCGATTTCGGGATTGGCAACGTAATCACTGTTGTGTGACGCCTGCCAGAGCATGGCCTGCACTGCTACCGGCCGATACGCATCCCAGATTTTGAGGCCATATTGGTAACGCCGCAGAAAGCTCTGGGCCACAGCCAAAGCTGAAGCGACTTCGGGACGAGCGAGTGCGTGTGTTCCACGGGGATAAAGCGAATATCCAAGGAAATTATGTCGGCCTGCATAGCGTAAGTCGACCGTGATCGTCGGATCAACGGATCGGACATCAACGAGTGGTCCGTTGGCATTTGCATCCATTGACACCAACGCCGCCGCCATTCCACCAATTACCGAAACACACAGATCAAAGCGTCGCATTTTCGTTGTTTGGTCAATACGCTGCCACTGCTTGAGGAGTGTCTGTTTTTGCCAGGCGTTCGAGCAGAAGGCGAGCGGTGCCTTCGGGCATGGTGAACCGCAATTCAATGTTCGAGCTGTCGTGCGTTTGGACCTCAGGCGTTTGGGCGTAAAGCAACAATTGAGTATCCGGCAAGCGCAGCCACTGCTGCGGCTTGTCGTGCAAATTTCGGGCGAGATCGGTCGTGCTTGTGGATGATTTCACTTTTATTAGCACTCTGGCTTTTACCGGATTTTGCAGGTTCACTGCAAGACCGAGTAATTGTGAAGCCTCGAGCAGCTCACGCGTAAAGATGGGGTGGAAAATGCGTGCCAGATCAGGTGGGTCGCGGGAAATAATCCGGAGCGCGCTGTCACGGTCGAGCGCTTGGAAGCGATCGAATAGTTGACCGGTTATTTTCAAGTCCGGTTTCATCCCAAGACGCACGAGTACCAGTTCATCAACTTCCTCAGGTGCTCCGACGGCGAGCGTCGCGGGTCCCACTCGAGCTACGGCGAAATCCGGCTTGTCCGCCGTAGCATCGGCGGAGGTGGGCTCTCGTTCCCATACTGGTAAGCCGCTGATGGAGCGCTTTTGGAAGCTCTTATCAGTCGTGATTGCATGAATGACCTTGGAAACGTCACGGCGCGCCTGAACCAGGTTAAACTCTCGAGTCTCTCCGGCTTCGTTCGTGGTGAGCGCACGCGTGATACGCACTGCATCGCGAGGCAGATTCAAACCTGGAACCGACACTACTGCGCCGATCAATCCTGTCCAAAGCGCTGGCTCTTCGTTGCGCCAGCGTTTTGCAAGGTTCGCGCGTTCAAACTGCTCGGCGTTAAGCGACAGGATCGTATCGGTTTCTTGCGGCAGCCACTCACGTCCGCGGGGAGATTGGAAAACAACAAGCAATATGAGTGCGAGCAGAACGAGTACCGAGAAAACGCTGAAGTAAAACTTCCTCAGCTCCTGCTTGTCGATCTGGCTGGAGAGCAAAGCTAGCTCAGCTTTGTGCTGCAGATGCGCATCCACTGCCTCCCGGCGGCGGTGCGCCTGTGCCAGCAGCTGTGGCGCGTTCGGCGGTGCAACACCCTTTGCAGCAAGATGCCGGCCGATGCTTAGATAGGCCGGATTTTTTCGCTCTTCGACTGTCTGGTGCTGTGCCCGCGCCTCGCGCGCTGCTTCCTGTTGCGCGCGAATGTTGTCATTCAGCTTTCGGTCACGCGCTTCAAACTCACTTCGCGTTCGCGCTATATTTTTTTCTACCACGGAAAGCTCCGCCTCGACGGCGTTCAGCTTCTCCTTTGTCAGACGCACTGCATCTGCGCTGCCCAGGCGTGCGCGGACAAGTTCTGCACGCTCCTCGGGAAGTCTCGCTTGCCGCGCAGTGATGTTGGCGGATCGAGTTTCGAGGTCGGCAGGTGGCGGATTGAGCGCATGCAGATCCGAGAGTTCTTTTAAGAGATTGCGATCCACAGCTTCGCTCTCCTGAATGCGCCGTTCCACGCCGGCAAGCTCGCGCTCGCACACATCGAGATTATGCTTCGCCTGGTTTTGCTGCTGGAGCAGCGGCTTCTTTTCTGCCTCCAGCTTTGCAAGTGCCTCAGCTTGTTCGCGCGCGTTCTGTTGCCGTTCTTCTTCGATCGTTTTTATTCCTTCTTCGATTCGCGCGATTCGAAGTGCGACTTCTTTTTGCTCCTGCTCCAGTTTCTTCAGCGCAACGATCTCATTGCGTAGTTCGGGGAAATTGGCTGCTTGCGCAGTGCCTTCGCGTCCGAGGTTGATCTCACTTCTTTGGAGAAGACGCCCCTCGTGACGAAGCGCAATGCGCGTCCGCTGGCGCTTGACCTTCAATGCGATCTCACGAAAGCCTGTGCGGATGAAGCTCACGGCTTAATGCTCGCTTTCGTCATTTCCATTACCCTAAGCCTCCTCGGATTCAGCTAATCTCGCTAAGACGCTGAAATCCTCCAACGTGGTGGTGTCGCCGGTGACCTCTGCTCCGCTTGCGATTTCTTTGAGAAGCCGCCGCATGATTTTTCCGCTGCGTGTTTTCGGGAGCGCTTCGGCGAAGCGCACTTCATCAGGTTTCGCGATCGCGCCAATATGCGCGGCCACATGATCGCGCAATTCCTCCTTTAGTTCACGACTGGCATCAACTCCCGTTTTCACCGTCACAAACGCAACGACTGCCTGCCCCTTCAATTCATCCGCCTTGCCCACCACCGCCGCTTCCGCGACTCGCGCGTGGCTGACGAGCGCACTTTCTATTTCCGATGTGCCAAGTCTGTGGCCAGCGACGTTCAGAACGTCGTCGATCCGGCCAACGATCCAGAAATAGCCATCTTCATCGCGGCGGGCGCCATCCCCAGTCAGATAATTACCTTTAAACTCACTCCAGTATTGCTGTCGATAACGCGCCTTGTCCCCATAGATCGTGCGCAACATCGAAGGCCAGGGCCGGCGAATAATCAGCTTTCCACCAATATTTGGTCCGACCTCGCGGCCCTTCTCATCGACGACGGCGGGATCGACACCGAAGAACGGGAGGGTTGCGCTGCCCGGCTTTGTTGGAATGGCGCCCGGCAGAGGCGTGATCAGAATCGATCCTGTTTCGGTTTGCCACCACGTATCGACAATAGGACAGCGTCCGCCGCCGATATTCTTGTAATACCACATCCAAGCCTCGGGATTAATCGGTTCGCCTACGGTGCCGAGCAGGCGAAGCGACGAAAGATCGTGTTTTGCGACCCATTCGTCGCCCCAGCGAATAAATGCGCGGATCGCTGTCGGGGCGGTGTAAAGAATGTTCACCCGATATTCCTCGATGATTTTCCAGAACCGATCGGGCTCTGGCCAGTTCGGGGCGCCCTCGTACATGACAACTGTCGCGCCGTTCGCCAGCGGGCCGTAGACGATGTAACTATGACCGGTCACCCAACCGACGTCAGCCGTGCACCAGAAAATATCTTCATCGCGAATATCGAAGACGTACTTGGTGGTCGAATAAACGCCCACCAGATAACCACCGGTGGTGTGCAAAATTCCTTTCGGCTTTCCAGTGGACCCGCTTGTGTAGAGAAGGTAAAGCGGGTGCTCGCTATCAAGTGGCGTAGCTAGGCAGTTTGCATCCACATATTCCAGTTCTCGATGCCACCAGACGTCCCGGCCTTCTTCCATGTGGATGTCGTTCCCGGCACGGCGAAAAACAATCACGCGCCTGATTGACGTGCCATCACGGAGTGCGTCATCGACATTTCTCTTAAGCGGGACAATCCCGCCTCTTCGATATGCACCGTCGGCAGTGACAACTGCGATCGCGCCGCTGTCGATGATCCGATCACGAATGCTATCGGAGCTAAATCCGCCGAAGACAACCGAATGCACCGCACCGATTCGCGCGCAGGCCAGCATGGCAATTGCTGCCTCGGGAATATTCGGCAGATAAATAATGACCCGATCGCCCTTTTTGATTTTGTTCCGCTTCAGCACATTCGCAAAGCGGCAAACTTCCTGATGCAGTTGTTGGTACGTGAGCGTGCGTCTCTCACCCGGTTCACCTTCCCAGATAATCGCCGCCTTGTTTCGGCGCGGCCCAGTCAAATGTCGATCAAGACAATTTTCCGAGATGTTGAGTTTTCCCCCGACGAACCACTTCGCGAACGGCGCCTTCCATTCGAGGACGTTTTTCCATCTTGCGCGCCAGACGAGTTCGCTCGCTTCTCGAGCCCAGAATTTTGCCGGCTGCCGCATCGATTCCCGGTACATCTGCCGATATTGTCCGAGGCTCTTGATTCGCGCCCTCCTGCTGAAGTCCCTCGGTGGCTCGAAGACGCGTTTCTCGACCAGATGCGATTCGATATTGTCGTGCATGAGCAGTCCCTAATATGCCGAAGAAGATTTCAGGGCAAGCGCGGCTTCCGCCGCAGGTTAAAAAGTTAAAAAGTTACAAGCGTTACAACGGTCTCGGGAGCTGCCGTTGTAACTATGTAACTCTTTTAACTGTTGTAACTTTGTCGATGATGATTGATCCACCAAACGACGAGCACTTTATGCGCGAAGCATTACGACAAGCGCAAAAAGCGTACGACGCCAGCGAAGTACCCGTCGGCGCGGTGGTCGTCCGTTCAGGCGAGATCATCGCTCGCGCGTCCAATCAGGTGGGGTTGCTCAAGGACGCTACTGCGCACGCCGAAATGCTCGCGTTAACAGAAGCCGAAGCAGCTGTGGGCGATTGGCGGCTGACTGACTGTGATCTTTACGTAACCAAGGAGCCGTGCCCGATGTGTGCGGGTGCGCTCGTGCACACGCGAATCCGTCGTCTGGTTTTCGGTTGCACAGATTCGTCTGCCGGAGCGGCCGGAAGTGTGATGAACCTTCTGCGAATGCCGACATTGAATCACCGGTGCGATGTTGCATCCGGCGTTTTGCAAGACGAATGCGCGGCAATTTTGCAGAGTTTCTTTCGTAAACTCCGCGACCAGGAAACGGAACTTCGCGAAGATGACCGTTGACACGCCGAGCCTGAGCGCACAGGATGAGAAGCAACAGGCAAGGAGATCAAGATGTTGCCCTCCAAAGGTTTCGATACTCCGTTTCTCGAGAGTCCGGATACTCTGGAGACTCAGCGAACGGAGCACCCATTTTCATTCCAGACCAGCAAGGACAAGCAGCTCAACGCGGTGATCGTCGATGCGATTAACCGGATGGGGGGCGTGGGCGACGATGCGGAGGAGAGCTACAGACATGCGTTGAGATCACTCACGAAATGGGGCCCAGGGGTTCTGGACGTCATCGTGGCGGAATACGACGATCTCCCCGAGGATCGCTATCTGGACCGTTGGTCACTCGTGCAACTTATCGTCGAACTTCGCTATCCAGAAGCAGTTAAACCGCTAAACCGGATCATTGCTGCCAGGATTCCCGCGGAGAAGGTCAAAAAATCGCACGATATGTCGACAGTGGGCGAAGAGGTCATGATCCGGACAACTGCGGTCGAGGCCCTTGTCCGTTTAAGTGCGGATGACGTGGCGGAGGCCCGCGAGGTGCTTCTAAAGCATGCCGCGCACCGGACGTTCTCTATCCGGCGTGCGTGCGTGCAGGGCCTGATGCAGACGGGAACCGACGACGACAAAAGGAAGCTCAGGCGCCTCCTCAAGGAGAGGAAGGAGGAGGGGCTACTCAAGATCAAACAGGTCGATGTGCGCAGTGTGCCACAGCCAATTGGCGGCCGGTTTGTTGTCCCGCCTCAAGTAAAGAGCGAGGCCCCACCCCCTGACTTGCGTGCGACGAGGGAGTAACACGATGGCTTCCTGCACCTACACAGTTCCTGATAAGGCCGCCAGTGGCGACAACTTTTACGGTGCAGTCATCTGCAATCAGGTGTACGTGGACTACTTTTGGAATACCTACGGCTTCAGTGGCAACAAGGCGTATTGGGACGACGGATGGGGATGGGACGATTGCTGCAACACGAGCAAGCCACTTGCCCGTGCGTTCAACGGCTGTTATGCGCTGACTTACTCTGCGTCTGACTATCTGAACGACAGCTATAGCGCGCCGATCCTGAACTGGGGACGCCGATACGTCCGGGAAAACATAGATGATCTCCGCTGCTTTTGTGGCGATGGAACAGCGATCGCCCGGTCCAAGTCGGGCGGTCTCGTTGAGGTTTATCTTGGGTTCTTTTATTCCAAGGATGTCCCCGGCCGGGCTGAGACGCTGATTCACGAATCTCGACACCAGGGCGGCAAACCCCACGATGCGAACTTTCCTTCTGGCTCGGTTTTTGGTAGCGGGAAATCCGGAGCTGATTCCAGTTGAGACTATGAGGGGGCTTGGATGTACGGTGCGCTTTACCTGTGGTGGTACTACGCTACTGGAGCCCGTACCACGTCAGCCTTGCGAGAGCGAGCCCGCCAGCGAGGGAATCTTGTGATCGACAACGCATTTGCAACCCATCCCGGTTTTTCGATCTGAGACCCTGCGTTCGCGTTGGCTCCAGTTACAAGAGCGGCTCGCGTTTCAGATAAAAGAAGTCTTGTGCCGCTGCGATGCTGTTGCTTCGCAAAGCTAGTGTGCAAACGGAATCGTGTACGCGTCCAACCGAAAACCGTGTTCCGGAAAAAGTAACGAAAATGTTTCTTTTGTTAGTCTTCACAGTATTGGAACATGAGCAATATGGAAGCCATGCGTACCGAACAGAACAGCCTTGGGTTGCTCGAGACGCCATCAGACAAGCTTTTTGGCGACGGAAACAGCCGGGTGGAAATGTCCGCCACGCCCGCCCAGGACGTTTACGAGATCCGCCCCCGCAAGGACCAAGACGGCTTTGATCTG
>QHNR01000166.1 GCA_003218475.1 Verrucomicrobiota bacterium
TACAAATCCAACATTTCACCCCGATCTTGCCGTAGACCGTGTTTGCTTCCGCGAAGCCGTAATCAATCGGCGTCCGCAAGGTGTGCAGCGGAACTTTTCCTTCTCGGTACCATTCCGAGCGCGAAATCTCCGCGCCATTGAGCCGGCCTGAAGACCGCAGCCGAATTCCTTCCGCGCCGAAATCCATCGCGGTCTGGACGGCTTTTTTCATCGCGCGTCTGTAGGCAATTCGCCGCTCGATCTGCAGCGCAACGTTTTCTGCGACGAGCTGTGCGTCGAGTTCCGGTGTTTTAATTTCCTGGATGTCGATCTTGACCTGCTTGCCCTCCGCCATCTTCGAAATTTCTTCGGTCATCTTTTCGATCTCTGCGCCCTTCCGTCCGATTACAATGCCAGGACGCGCGGTGTGAATGGTCACCCGAATTGAATTCCACGCGCGCTCGATCACGATTTTCGATACCGCGGCGAACTGCAGCTTCTTTTTTACGTAATTGCGAATCTTCAGGTCACTGTGCAAAAACGCCGGGAATTCCTGCGACGATGCGTACCAGCGCGAACGCCAGTCTCGATTTACGCTCAGGCGAAAGCCGATTGGATTTACTTTTTGCCCCATAAAATTATTTCTCCGTTTTTGCGCTCTGCTTGGACTTCGGTGATTTTTTATCTGACCTTGCCGCGGCGCTTTCACTGGTCTCGCTCTTAATCTCCTTCTTTGCGGCTTTCTTTTCCTTTTGCCGTTTTGCTCTCCGCGCTTCGCGCGTTTGGATTGGAATCTCGTCCGACAGCACAATGCGAATATGACTGGTACGTTTCAGAATCCCGCTGGCGCTGCCACGGGCGCGCGCCATGATTCGCTTTAGTGTTGGGCCTTCCCCCACAATCGCCTCTTTCACCACCAAGCCATCTGGTTTGAGGTTGGCGTTGTTTTCTGCATTAGCAATTGCGCTCTTCAGCGTCTTGCCAATCAGAAATGCCGCTTTCTTCGGCGTGAAAGCCAGCAGATCGAGTGCTGCCGAAACAGGCAGACCCTGGATCTCACGCGTGACTTCGCGCGCCTTAAACGGCGAAATCCGTGCGTATTTAAATGTCGATCTGACTTCCATGACTCTCGTCGTCGTTAAAGCGTTAAAGGGTTGAAGCGTTACAACGGCCACGTTGCTGCCGCTTCAACGCTTCAACTGTTAAACGCTTCAACGATCTCATCATTTCAAACTCACATTAGGTTGCGCATCCACCTGGAGGCGGTCCCCTACTCTTATTTTCTCCTTGTTTGAATCCATTTCCTGAATCACCGCACCACAAATCTTTTGCCGTACATCGACTACTCGCAGCGTCGCGATCCTTCGATCATCTCGCATCACCCGCATCGGCATCCCGATCTTCACGCCCTGTTTTCCACCAAGGTTGCCGACTACAAACGACCACTCTTCCTTCACGCTGATCACGCTCCCATCCATCAGGCCGGGCTCAGGCTGGTCCGGCGCGCCGGTGGATTTTGTAATCAGTGTATTGATGCTACGCAGCTGCGCCTCTAAGTCCATTCGCACCTTCGCATCGCCAGCCTGCGACGTTTTCAAATAACACAACACGGCTTCGTTCAACCGCAACATCTGGTCGCGATAGTCAGCGCGCTCTTTTTGTGCGAGCTGAAGATCGCTCACAGCGGCCAGCAAACGCTGCTCCAGCTTGGCACGGTCCTTGTTTGCCGAAGCCAGTCCCAGCGCTTCCATTCGCAATTCCAAATCGGAATACTTGCGGCGGAGCTCTTCCGCATCCGCATTGGATTCCGCCAGGCTACTCGTCAACGCCTTAAGCGATTCCTGCGCAATGGACAGTTGCTTTTGCAGTTGTTCGTTTTCTTGCAGCAATGCTTCAGCTGTCGCTGGGTGTGCCGCGCTTTCATTCTTGGATTCTGACAAAGAACTGTTTCCCTGCGCTTGCGCGCAAATCCCAATTGCAAATTGCAGATTCAAAATTGCAAATTGCGCAATCCCGCGGCGTAACCGCGAGCTGGCAATCTCCAATCTGCAATGCACAATCTGCAATTATTTGGTCACCTTCGCCGTATGCGAACCGTGTTTCTTAAACACGCGCGTAGGCGAAAATTCACCGAGCTTGTGACCGACCATGTTCTCGGTGACGAAAACGGAGTTAAAGTTCTTTCCGTTGTGCACCAAAAACGTGTGGCCAACAAAGTCCGGCGTCACCATCGAGCGCCGCGACCAAGTCTTGATTGGTTTCTTTACGCCCGCGCTATTCATCTTGTCGATCTTCTCCAGAAGATGCAACTCGACGAAGGGTCCTTTTTTTAACGATCTAGCCATAATTTGCAAGCAATTCGTCATCCACGAATCGTCCTTACGCTTTCTTCTTCGGCCTTCTCCTTTCCGAAATAAAACGGTCGCTGGGCTTATGTTTGCTGCGTGTTTTGAATCCCTTGGCCAGTTGTCCCCATGGGCTAACTGGATGATGACGACCTCCTCCTCCTTTTGATTTTCCCTGCCCGCCGCCCATTGGGTGATCGATCGGGTTCATGACCATGCCGCGCACATGCGGTCGGCGGCCTTGCCACCGAGTGCGCCCCGCTTTGCCGCTCGCCACATTCATGTGATCGACGTTTCCTACCTGGCCAATCGTGGCAAAGCAGTTTTCGTGAATCCGTCGAATCTCGCCGGAAGGCATCTTTACCAAGGCGTAACCTGCTTCGATGTTCGTCAATGTCGCCTGTTGTCCGGCGCTGCGCGCAACCTGGCCACCACGGCCGGGACTCAGTTCAATATTGTGAATGTTAGTGCCAAGAGGAATTACCCTTAGCGGCAGCGCATTTCCCAGTTCAGGTGCAGCATCATCTCCAGCGCTGACAGTCGATCCGACTTGCAGTCCGTTTGGCGCGAGAATGTAGCTCAGCTCGCCGTCCGCATATTTAATGAGAGCAATCCGGGCGGAGCGGTTCGGATCGTACTCGATCCCAATAACCTCGGCCGGAACACCGCGCTTGCGCCGTTTGAAATCGACTTTGCGATATTTCTGCTTGTGACCGCCGCCCAGGTGCCGCGACGTCAGCCGGCCATAGTTGTTGCGACCGCCGGTCCTTTTCTTCGGCTCAATGAGAGTTCTTTCAGGCCGCCACTTCGTGATTTCATCGAAGGCAGGCAGCGACTTGAAACGGAGCGTCGGTGTTAGCGGGCGGAATTCTTTTAAAGCCATAACTTTCTTGCCACTAGATCAAATCGATCTTCTCGCCTTCTTTCAACGTCACGATGGCTTTTTTCCATCGCGGCCGCCGTCCCAGGGGCCCGCGGACTCGTCTTTCCTTGCCGGTGTAATTACACGTGTTCACATCGACGACAGTCTTTTGAAAAAGCCGCTCAATTGCGTCCTTGATCTGAACTTTGTTCGCCTTCGGACTAACGCGGAAGACGTACTTGTTCTGCTTCTCGCTCATCAATGTCGACTTCTCAGTCAATGAGGCGGTCTGAATAATCTCGTGCGGCTCGTTCATTTTATTCCGCGCTAGGCTCCTCTTGCGTAGGCCGAGAGACTCTTTCCGCTAATTTTTCGAGCGCCTTGGACGTTACCAAGATTTTTTGAAACGCGAGCAATTGCTGCGTGTTCACATCGGCCGCCGTCGCGAGTTTCACAGGCTTCACGTTGCGCGCCGATTTGTAAGTCCTGTCGTCGAACGAGTCGGAAACGATCAACACCTTCTCGGCGTCTGTTTGTTCCCTGACAAGATCGACAAACGCCTTCGTCTTGATTTCCGAAACGGCGAACTTATCGATCGCTAATACGTCGCCTGCCTTGATCCGTTCGCTCAAGGCTTTTTGAAATGCGAGACGCCGTACTGATTTTGAAATCTTTTTGGAATAATTGCGGGGCTTTGGTCCAAAAACGACGCCACCGCCGCGCCAGATGGGCGACGATTTGTAACCGGCGCGGGCGCGACCAGTTCCTTTCTGCCGCCATGGTTTCGCACCGGAAAGGTCCACTTCCGCCTTGGTCTTGGTGTTAGCCGATCCGGAACGCCGCGCCGCACGCATGGCAACGACCACGTCGTGCACAGCCTGCGTCCCGCGACCATCTTCGATGATGTCGATATTCGCTTCCTTCGCCGCGGTTTTGGTCAAAACTTTCGCGCTCATTTCTTCTGAGCCAACTCAGCTATGGTTTTTGGCTTCTTCGCCTTCTCTTCTTCCTCGTGCTTTCGGTGCTCAGCATGTAGCGCCACTACACGTTCGGGATGTTTAATGGCCGGCCGAACGATCACATAGCCGCCGTTCGCTCCCGGAACTGCGCCGCTGACAAGAATAATGTTTTCATTCTCGCGCACTTGCATCACCTGAAGGTTTTGCACCGTCACGCGCTCATGCCCAAGATGACCTGGCATTCCCTGGTTCTTCCAAATCCGTCCCGGCGTAGAACGATTGCCGACCGCACCGATGCGCCGGTGCGTCTTCGAACCGTGCGCCGCGCCCTGTCCATGAAAGTTGTGCTTCTTCATCACACCCTGAAATCCTTTTCCCTTGGATCGGCCAATCACATCCACGTAATCGCCCGCTTGAAATTGCGTAACACTCAAGTTGATCTCGCCTTCGGGAAGATCGCTTTTGAGGCGAAATTCGCGCACAAA
This sequence comes from Verrucomicrobiota bacterium, assembly GCA_003218475.1. Taxonomy (GTDB): domain Bacteria; phylum Verrucomicrobiota; class Verrucomicrobiia; order Chthoniobacterales; family UBA10450; genus Udaeobacter. Next base: position 4,631 of record QHNR01000166.1, read on the forward strand.
CTTCTGCGGCCCGACGCCGGCCTTCTTGAACTCACCAAGTAACGCTTTTGTAACACGCGATTCCTTTTGTGCGCTGAATCCAACCTGCACTGCCGAATAACCTTCGCTTTGTTCGGTCAAACGGCGCAATAAAACATTATCGCCTGCCGCGATCACGGTCACGGGACGCAATCGACCTTTCGCGTCGTAAACGCTGGTCATACCAATCTTTTGTCCAAGAAGTCCGATGCTCATGACCGTGCGATTGCAAATCTTTCAGAAGCGCCTCCGCTTAAATCTTAATCGTAATGTCAACGCCCGCAGGCAAATTCAGTTTCTTCAATTCATCCACCGTCTTGGCCGTCGGCTCGATGATGTCCAGCAGCCGTTTGTGGGTGCGAATTTCAAATTGCTCCATCGACTTTTTGTCGACGTGTGGGGAACGATTCACCGTGAACTTCTCGACCAATGTCGGCAGCGGTATTGGCCCGGCCACGCGCGCACCGGTGCGTTTGGCTGTCTCCACGATCTCCACGGCGGATTGATCCAGCATGCGGTGATCGAACGCCTTCAATCGAATCCGAATGCGCTGGCCATTGCTCATTTGGCCTCTTTCTGATCGAGAATGGCCGGAACGAGGTTCGCCGGCACGGGTTGGAAATGCGAGGGTTCCATCGAATAACTGGAGCGACCCTTCGAAAGCGAACGAATGGCAGTCGCATAGCCGAACAGCTCGGCGAGCGGAACCTCGGCATGGATAATGGCGAGGTGGCCGCGCGTCTCGATGTTGTGGATGCTGCCACGGCGCCGGCTCAAGTCACCGCAGATATCGCCCTGGTACTCATCCGGCGTGATGTTTTCGACCTTCATGATCGGCTCCAGCAGAATTGGTTTACCCTGCTTAAATCCATCTTTCATCGCGAAGATCGCAGCCATTTTGAACGCGAGTTCGCTGGAATCGACTTCATGGAACGAACCGTAAACGATATCGACTTCAACATCGACAACCGGATAACCGCCCAGCACGCCGTTGAGCACCGCTTCTTGGATGCCTTTTTTGACGGCAGGAATGTATTCGCGCGGAATGATGCCGCCGACGATTTTGTTCTCGACGACTAGGCCTTTGCCGCGCTCGGCTGGCCGCACGTCCACCTCCACGTGTCCATATTGGCCGCGGCCGCCTGATTGCTTAATCAACTTGCCGACGCCGTGCGCGCTCGTGGTGATCGTTTCGCGGTACGCAATCTGCGGTTTGCCCGCGTTGGCGTCCACTTTGAACTCGCGAAACATCCGGTCGCGGATGATTTCCAGGTGCAACTCACCCATCCCGGCGATGATGGTTTGGCCTGTGTCTTCGTGCGTATAAACCCAGAAAGTCGGGTCTTCTTCCGCGAGACGCTGCAGAGCGATGCCCATTTTTTCCTGATCCAATTTTGTCTTGGGTTCAATGGCCATTGAAATCACTGGGTCAGGGAAAGACGGCGGCTCGAGAAGGATCGGATGGTCTTCATCGCAGAGCGTGTCGCCAGTGGTGATATTTTTAATGCCAACAATGGCTGCGATGTCACCAGAGTAACAGGTCTCGATGTCTTCGCGTTTGTCCGCTTGAATCTGAATCAAGCGCGAGATGCGTTCGCGTTTGTTCGTGCGCGGATTGTAAACTGTATCGCCTTTGCTGAGCGTGCCGGAGTAAACAC
>QHNR01000026.1 GCA_003218475.1 Verrucomicrobiota bacterium
GAACGCTGTTGCCAGCTTGTTTTGGAAGAAAAGATCGAAGAAATGATAGAGCTCCTTAAGAATGGTGCAAACAACGGAGCGTTAAATGAATCAATCACAGCTGGCAGCGATTTGATTCGCCAAGCGCAATGCGCACTGGATGGAATCGCATCGAATCCTTATGCCGACGCATTGTTCTCTCTCGGGGACGCGCTGTGCGAAATGTTCGACCAACTTCGCGTGTGAAATTGGCTCCGATGGCGGGTCGAGCTCGTGCGAGACCTGAGTCGGGCGTCGCCGGAGCTCCGCCTTCCGAATTCTGATTAAATGTCGCAGCTCAAAATCCGTGAAATGCCGCGGGATCAGCGGCCGCGAGAGAAACTGCTTGCGCACGGAGTGGCGGCACTAAGCGATCCGGAATTGATCGCTATTCTCTTGCGCACGGGCTTGCGCGGCGCGAACGCGGTTGAAGTCGGGCGTCAACTTCTCGAAAAGTATAAATCCCTCACAGGTATAAGCCGGTGCAGTGTAAAAGAACTGCGCAAGATTCCGGGCATCGGTCAGACGAAAGCTCTTGAGTTGGTAGCAGCGTTTGGGTTGGGCCAACGACTCGCACACGAAACCCTGTCGAAGCAAAAACTCGATTCACCCGAACTCGTGAGCGAGCTCGTCGGGCCGGAGATGCGCCAGCTACGAACTGAATCGCTGCGCGTCATCCTGCTCGATACGCGATATCGCCTTCTGCATATTGAGGAGATTTCGGTGGGCAGCCTGAACGAGAGCATCGCTCATCCGCGCGAAATTTTTCGTCCGGCGATTACCTACTCGGCTTATGCTGTGATCGTCGTGCACAATCATCCGTCCGGCGATGCGTCGCCGAGTCAGACAGACCACAGCCTCACGAGACGTCTGGCAGAAGCTGCCGAATTATTGGAAATCAAGTTGCTCGACCACATCATCATCGGCGCACCTTCTGAAGGGAATCCTGGCTACTTCAGTTTCAAGGAAGCAGGCGTGTTGTAAGACGGAAATCCGAAACAAGATGATCAGCGTGAGAATTCATCCAACGGCTCTTGTCGCTTCCGACGCACAAATTGGCAGCGTGGGTAGCGCACGCGTCCCGCGTGCTGGCGAACGCGTCCTCGCGGTCGCGAACCTTTCTCAGCGCATTTCTACAGACCGGACGCCGCTAAAGGAAAGATCGTTTCACGCCGAAACCAGCAGGCGAGACGCATGCGCTACCCAGAATGCGAACCGGCGCTCGAACACATGAAGCCAGCGACAACCGCCGTACGTATATAGTCACGGCTATGACGGCGCACGCGAAGATTCATCCGCCAGCGATTGTCGATCCCGCGGCGCGAATGGGTACAGATGTGGAGATAGGTCCATTTTCCGTTATCGGGCCACAGGCGACGATTGGTGAAAAAACGATCGTTCAATCGCATGTGGTGATTGAAGGCGAGGTCGAAATCGGCACCGGCAATTTCGTTGGACACGGCGCGATCATTGGCGCGCCGCCGCAGGACGTCTCATTCTCGCCCGAACGAAAAACGAAAGTCGAGATCGGGAACGACAACGTCATCCGCGAATACTGCACCATTCACCGCGGCACAGCCGAAGGCAGCGCCACTAAAATCGGGGATAAAAATTTCCTTATGGCAGGAGCGCATGTCGGTCACAATTGCGTTGTTGGAAACAACGTCGTCATCGCGAACAACTGCTTGCTGGCTGGCTTCGTGCGCGTGGATGACGGCGCATTCCTCGGCGGCGGATCGACCTTTCACCAGTTCATGCACATCGGCCGACTGGTGATGGTGCAAGGCAGTTCCGCCTTCGGCAAAGACCTGCCGCCATTCGTCATCGCCGCGGAGCGCAATTCTGTTTTTGGAGTGAATGTGGTTGGGCTTCGTCGCGCCGGATTCAGCGCAACCGATCGAGAAGAAATCAAAGCAGCATTCAAGCTCGTTTACACGACCCGACTAAACATATCGCAGGCTCTTCGAAAAGCGGCGACGATGAAATTCGGCGCACCTGCGCGCGAATTCCTGGACTTCGTCGCGAATGCAAAAAAACGCGGCATCTGTCCGCTCAAACGCGGTGTCGAGCGGGCATAACGCGAACATTTCTTGTAGTGCAATTGACGACAGTTTTCGAAACCACTGAAGAATTACGGCAGCCGACTGCTCCAGGGGCGCTGGCGAGACACGCGTTCGTGACGCAGGCAATCCTGCCTGCGAGGCTTTGAAACAGCAGACAGGACTGTCTGCTTCACATGAGGCCAAGCAAAGCCAGCATGCGGCCGGTTTTTCCTTTTTCGGCGCGATAGGAATAGTAGCGATCCAGATGACACGCGGTGCATGCGCCGGAGTCGTGAATTTCTTTTACGCCGAGAGCGCGACATTGCCGGACAATTTCGGCCGCGAAATCGACTTCGTAATGGGGCGGGCGGATGCAAGGGCTGAGTTGCACAATCATGTTCGCGGGATCGGAGTGGAAGCGGTCAATCATTTCTTTGATCGCATTGGTGACGACGCCGAGCTCGGTGCCTGTGCGTCCGGAGTGCACGAGGCCGATCGCGGGCGTTTTGGGATCGACAATGTAAGTAGCGCAACAATCGGCCACATAAATACCCAGGGCGACACCGCGTTGATTCGTGATAATGCCGTCGCAGCCAGGGAATTCGCGGCCCGGTATGGACGCCGCTCCGCGGCGTCCGCGGTCGGCGCGACGCGCCGACCCTACCTCATCGACAACTGCGATTTTGTTTCCGTGAATCTGTTGAGCCGTGACTAGTGGCCAATCGCCCACGCCGACTGCGCTGCGAATTTCGCGATGCGCGGCATCGAGGCGTTTTAACACTTCGGCTTTATCATGAGAAACATCGACGCCGAGGATCCTTTGCGTGAAGACGTGGCGACAGATTGCGAGCGCGCTCAGCGCGGGAAATTGCTCGAAGGGAAGCTGCATCATTTAAAGCTCCAAAAACCAAGCTCCAATATCCAGGCAGAATTGTCATCCCGAGCCTGGCGAAGGATCTCTGATCATTCTCTTGCGACTCGCGATGACGACAGCCTGAGATGTTTCCGGCCTTTGCATAAAGCTACGGCTTGGCAGGCGCTTCGCTTAATACGACACCATGGAGCAGCGTGTCTTATTCCGACCGTTGTTTTCGGATTGCCTTCGGTGTCTGCCTGGCTCCCGGTGTAGTAGTTTGATTGCCAACTCAGAAAACCCGCAATGAGGTGGAGTCTCTTTGAGATCGACAACCGAATTTTGTTATTTGGAGGTTGTCCTTCGAGAGGTAGTGGTGACGCGTTCTTCCACTTCTTTTGGCTTTCCTTCCGCGTCCACGCCACTGCCGGTGTAATAGGTTTTCGTTTTCGTCGGGCGCGGCGCGAGATCAGTAAACATCTCTTGGTAAGTGCTCTGCGCGCCGGTGGCCCGGTCGAATTCCGCCAACGACGAGTTATATCCGAACAGCGCTTGCAAGCGCGTCGATTGCGCGGTTAGCAGTTGCACAGTGGCGTTTAGCACATCCAACTGAACTCCCGCTCCTGCGTCGAGGCGCGCCTTGGCCAGGCGCAACGCTTCCTCGGCTAGTTCGACGTTTTTCTCCTGGCTGGTAACCAACTCTTGGTTCTGCTGCAAATCTGAATAGGCCCGTTGAATTTCCAGTTCCACCTGCCGGACATCGTCGTCGTACGTGATCTTGGCTTCCGAAAGCAGAGCGCGCTGTTGTATGACCTGGCCAGCGATCGCGCCGCTGTCCCAGATTGGCAGGCTGCCCTGGACAATAGCGAGCCAACCTTTCGAAATATCATGCCAGCTCGAATTCGTAGGCGAGCTCACCCATTCGCCGCCGCCCGTGGTCGTGATGGTGGGGAGATACTGGCCCGCCGTCGCGCGCACCTGTTGGAGCTGGTTCAGGACGTTTGCCCGCGCCTGCTTGAGAAAAGGGCGCCGCTCTTTTCCCTGTTCGATCGCGTCGGCCAGCGCGATCGTGCGCGGGAAGTATGGCATTTCACCAACCACTTCCAAAGGCGGGTTTTCACCGCGCCGCGGTTCGAAGTACAGACCGAGCGTCTTGGCCAGCGTAAGCTTCGATATTCGTAAGTTGTTCTGGGCAGTAATCAGTTGCGGAATTTGATTGCCGAGCTGCACCTCAGCTTGCAGCACGTTGAACCGTGGAACTGTTCCCGCTTCAAACCGGTTCTGCTGGTCCTTCAACTGAGCTTCCAAAAGACGCACATTTTCCTCGTTCACCTTGACGAATTCTCGATTGACCACGATTTGGTAGAACTGCGTCTTCACAGTCGCGATGAGTGAATCCAGAACATTCCGAAACGCGAAGTAGGCGCTGTCTCTCTGAAAAAACGTGCCGCGAATCTGCGGGAAAGTCGTGCCGTTAAAAATCAGCTGCGACCCGAGAACACTAATGCTATACGAGACATCGGACGCCTGAACATTCCTGGCACTTGGTGCCGGCGACGCAGCGGCCAGTGGTACCTGGACGTCCCTGACCTGCGAAGCTGGCGATTCAGTAAGGGCTGCAGCACCAGCCCCGCCTGTCGTGGTTCCTGGGGTGGTGCCCGTCCCCGTCGTCGTGCTTGTTGTTCCGAGTATGCGGGCGCCAGTCAGGTTTGGGTCAATCCATTCAAATTCCGCCCGCGCGTTGACCTGCGGCAGGGCCTGCGCACGAACCTGAATAATCACGCCTTTGGTGCGTTTGATCTCCTGCTCCGCGTTGAGGAGAGTCGGGTTCTGTTGTAGCGCCGTCAGGATCGCCTGATCCAGAGTAAAAGTGGGAATCCTACCGGCGGAGCCTGTTCCGGTGCGGGACCTTGTTTCGCTGCCACCAAAACTAGACTGACCAAGGAGGCCGAACGCTGCAAAAATCCCCAGGGAAAGAAAACATTTTCTCATAGCGGTTTGGCCGTTAGATGCGCGAACTGCCGCGCTCGGATTTAGCTTTAGCTGTTTTGCCCCGATTTGGTAGCACCGCCGGCAAACAAATGAAAATCATTTCGACTGGCAGTAATCGTAAATCTTGCTGTAAATCTGTAGCCAGGCCTTTTGTTCATCGGGCGTGAGGTGGTTCAGTATTTTCATCAGGTTGCCAACCATTTCCTCGCGAATCCGCCGAACGAGGGCCGAGCCCTTCGGCGTAATGCAGACCATCACTTTCCGGCGGTCATCGAGGGCAATCGAGCGCATGACGTAGCCAAGATTCTCCAAGCGGGCCACGAGACCGCTTGCCGCCGCGGTAGTGTGCCCCATCTTTTGTGCAATTGCGGACATGGTGAGCACTTCTTTTCGATCGAGATAAGCGAGGAGAAAAAATTGCGGGAACGAAACGTTGCCCGGCGCGAGTTCCTTGCACAGATGCAGCACAAAGCAGCGCTGCATTTCCATTACGATGTGGGAAAGCCGTTCAGCATCCGCACGAATTGGATCGGTCGGAGTTCGTGCAAACGCAGTGGCCGGTCCCGTATTCAACGCGCTTAAGCTAGAAATGCGTGCATAACCTGTCAAACCCGCTCAGGAGACTTTGAACTGCGGCGATCCGGCAGCTGCCGGACCACTTTCAAAAGCATAGATCCCGGGAGCGTGGACCGCACTCCAAATGCAAAGTGAACCCTCTCGCTAATCCCAGATTTGAACATCAACGATTTCATCGGCTCTCAATGACTGCCCGAGGCCGAGCCGCAGCAACGCATTTGATTGGCTCAATCCAAAAAGAGCGTGCGATTCCTGACGGCCTACCGGAGAAAACTTTCCGTGTTCGAGTTTCCCGCGAATGTAATGCGCTCGATCGCCTTCGTTTGTGAGATCGACGGTCAACCTCGCGGGCAGCTGCGGGAGATCGAGCCTGATTGCGCCCATCATCTTCAGAATCGCGGGTCGCACGAATTGCAAAAACGTGACAAATGCGGACACCGGATTCCCCGGTAATCCAAAGATGAAGCAGCAGTCACTATTTGCGACCGCACCTTTACTTGGCGCCATGGTGTCCGCCTCCCGGGATCGCGACCGGGCGGGTTTGCTCGGCTGCGTGTGTCCAAACAGGAATGGTTTACCCGGTTTGAGCGCCACGCGCCATATGTCGGTTTGCGCGCCAAGATCGCGCAGCGCGTCCTTTACCAAGTCATGTTCCCCCACAGAAACACCGCCGGTGATAACGAGAATATGATTGTTCATCCCGCGCTTGATCGCCTCGATCAACGACTCGCGTTCGTCGCGACAATGTTCCACCAGGTTTGTTGCCGCGCCGCAGCGTTGGAGCAATGCGCGAAGCAACGCCGAATTGCTCTCGTAAACTTGTCCGGGATCAAGTTTCTTCCCCGGCTTCACGAGCTCGTCACCGGTTGAAAGCATTGCAGCGTTCACCTCGCCGCCTACCGTCAAATCACCGATGCCTTGCGACGCCAAAAGAGCCATCGTTGCCGCGCGAAGTCGTTCGCCCTTGGCCAGTATCCTCTGTCCCTTTGCAAGATCGCAGCCGCGTCGCCTGATAAATTCGCCAGCTGTAACATCTGTATTTATGACAATCTCGTCACCGTCACGCGTGACGTCTTCCTGCATGACAATCGCGTCTGCGCTTTGCGGCATCGGCGCGCCAGTAAAAATCCGGACCGCTTCACCTGGAGAAACGCGGAGCTGCTTGTCATGACCGGCCGGCTGTTCCGCGGTCACGCGCAGCCGCTTGCCTTTTGCGCATGAGCTGGCGACCACTGCGTAACCATCCATTGCAGAATTGTCGAAGCCGGGCAGCGGCAGCCGCGCGAAATAATCTTCGGCTGCAAAACAACCGAGCGCCTGCGAAAGGGACAATCGTCGTGAAGGTAACGACCGAACCATCTCGAGAATCTTCTTTCGCGCTTCTTCCTCGCTGATCATTGCCAATCAATTCAAGCCGCGTCCTGCAGGCAATCCTGCCTGCACTTTTGACGCATGCTTAGATTTCAAATATTCGCAGGCAGGATTGCCTGCGCCACGAAATAATGCTGAGGTTGGCAACTCCGATGAAATCGCCAGCACGCGACGAAGTCGGTGTCGCCAACCGCAAATTGGAAATTGGAAAACCCAAATTCTTCGCGATATTCTCACCCCAAGTATTTGGTGAGGTGGCTGAGTGGTTGAAAGCAGCGCTTTGCTAAAGCGCCGTAGCCCAAAAGGCTACCGAGGGTTCGAATCCCTCCCTCACCGGTTCCTCTTTCGACATGGCGTTCGACCTGAACGTTCGGCGTTTAGCTTTGTTGAGTCATCGCTAAAGTAAGAGCTATGAACTGGGAGATGATTAGCGCGGTGGGGCAGATGCTCGGCGCTGTTGGGGTCATCATTTCGATCATTTATCTTGCCGCCCAAATCCGCAACCAAAACAAGGAAAGCCGGCGCGCAGCGATGAATGTTTTGACGACGCACTGGAGCGATTTGAATAAAAGCCTTGTCGACGATCCCGACTTTGCCGCGCTCTGGCTTCGCGCTCTGCAATCGTTCGACCAGTTGGATGGCGCGTCGAAGCTAAGGGTTGGAGCGCATCTGGGGCGTTTCTTTCGATTTGCCGATAGTCTCTATCTCGGCGTCTTGGATGGAACGCTCGACAAGCGATTATGGCGTGGATATGAGCGGACACTCGCCGACATTGCAGCGTATCCAGGATTCCAAACGTGGTGGGCTACACGAAAACACTGGCACACCGACGAATTCTGCGCGCAAATTGATCGACACATCCAAACTGCGAAACCGAAAATTTACGACGATTACAACTAAACTCAGGTGGCCGGGTCACATGCACGCCGAAGCAGCACAGATCAAAACTTCCAACTTCCAAATTAAGGAGTCGGCGTGAAGGCGTGATCGAAGACGTAATCGGCGACACGGCGACCAAGGGCGATTCCCTCGGTTTTGTCGAAGGTCCAGTGGATCCCAAGGTAAATTCGGCTCTGGCCGTTCTCCTCCTCGGCCTGCGATAAATTTGAAAAACTGCGCGGCCGATAGGGCCGGAGATTTCCATTGTGATCGCGGGTTTGCCCATTGAACTCGTCGGAAACGAAAGTGAACGCGATGTTATCGGTGCCATAAAACCGGCGCATCACCTCGAAGAGCGCCCCTCCGAAGCCGGCATGACCAGACGGATAAGCGGGGAACGGCGGAGTAAAATTAGGCGCAGTGAGATTGCTGGCGGGCGCGCCTAAGGGCGCAAACCGGCGATCGCCCATCGTGTCAGGATTGCCATCGCCCAGATGTGTGGGCCCTGTGCCCCGATCGGATTCGCGAATGCCAGTGATTGGGCGCCAGAAATCATAATGGTATTTCGATTCCCAAATAGTCATACCGGCGTCCGCCATGGCAACGTTTACCAAGGCGAGCAACCGCGCGAATTGAATGCCGTTCAATCCTCTTTGGTCGGCAATCTGTACCGTAATCTGATTGTAGAGCCTTGGAGGCGCGCACAGACTCGGGGTGCCATCGTAAGCCCAGAAAGTGCCGATGAATGTTTGCTCTTCGGTGCGTTGCGTGGGCGTCATGATTCCGTCGCCGCCCAGGTTTTTCACTTCGTTGTACGCAGCCGTGTAAGCCGAGCTTGTCATTGCAGGCGGAGGCGGCGCGCGGAATTGCATCGTTGAGTTAACCACAAAGGGAATGCACTCGCCCCAGTGCGCACCCAGCGCGAGCGGGATTAGACTTATTGGATCTTGCCGCCAGTGCCCGGGTAGATCGCTCGGGAAATAATCGACACCGACACGCGGTTCAGGGATTTGCGAACCATCGTTGAGACGCATCGCCAGAATAGCGGCAGCCGTCCGTTGCCCCAAATCGATTTCGTTTGCTCTTTGCTGCGGGTTCGTGACACGAGCCAAATCTTCCGCCAGGTAGGCATTAAAAGTTGGCGTTTGCGACGGAAACATCGCCGCAAGAGTGTCGCGGGCGGCCTGGCTGATCGCCCCGTCCGCCGACATTGGGCCGTGCGCAGCCTGCGTCCCGCTGTAACTCGTGTAACCGCCGACCACCGCGTCAAGCGCGTCGAACATGGCGATATGGACAATTGCCATTGCCCGACTGGAACGCCCTGGGCCGAGTTCTTCTCCGAAAACGCGGTTCTCCCCCGGGGCGACCGGAGTATGATCGAGACCAGTGGCATTAATCGCGATCACGTTCCAACGGTGAAGCGAATCGAGGGCCTCCATGGGCCCCGCAAGCGGCGGAACGTTGGGAGCGGGGTGAAACAACGGACCGAATACGTCATTGAATCCGTGGTTTGTTCCGAATGCAAAGGTCAAAACAGACAGAATGAGGCCAGCGAGTAATAGCGAAGATCTTTTCATGAGATTGTTTCTGGAGGGCAGTCTTTTACATCGACGTTGTATCCCTTGGCCAGAAGAATTTTTCCCCGTTGAACGTTCGATGTTGACGACGAACATTTACGTTTCGCCCCACGATGCGCGCCGAGCCTGTCCAAATCCAAAACTTCATCGACGGCCAATTCGTCGAACCGATCCCTTCCTTGTCATTCCGAGCGAAGTCGAGGAATCTCTGGATATTTCTGCGTGCAGCTTGGTATGACCCAAATGCCTTTTAGTATCCGCAACTTCATTAACGGCGAATTTGTCGAACCGATCAGCGGAAAATATCTCGACAACATTGAACCAGCGACGGGCAGACCGTACTCGCAGGTCGCGGACAGCGACGCGCATGATGTTGATCTGGCGGTCGCTGCAGCGGAGAAGGCGTTTCGTGACTGGTCAAAGAAACCGGCAGCCGAGCGCTCCCGCTTTCTGCTGCGCGTCGCAGACTTAATCGAGCGTGATCTGGAAAAGTTCGCGCGCGCCGAGTCGATCGACACAGGCAAGCCGATTTCGCTCGCACGCACGCTCGATATTCCGCGTGCGGTCGCCAATTTCCGATTCTTCGCGACTGCGATTCTGCACACCGAATCGGAAGCGCACATGACGGACAACGTGGCGTTCAACTACACATTGCGTCAGCCGCGCGGCATCGCCGGATTAATTTCGCCGTGGAATCTCCCGCTCTATTTATTGAGCTGGAAAATCGCGCCCGCCATCGCCGTCGGCAACACGGCCATCGCAAAGCCGAGCGAGCTGACGCCAGTGACGGCTTACATGCTTTGTGAGGTCGCGCGGGAAGCGGATCTGCCAAACGGAGTCCTAAATGTGCTACACGGCACTGGGCCAAGCGTCGGCGCGGCGATTACCGCGCATCCAAAGATCAACACCATCTCGTTTACCGGCGGGACAGTGACGGGTCGAAAAGTAGCGGAGGCATGCGCGCCGTTGTTCAAGAAAGTTTCGCTCGAGCTCGGCGGGAAAAATCCGAACATCATTTTCGCCGATGCCGACCTCGACGCCGCGATCGCCGGCAGTGTGCGCTCTTCATTCGCAAACCAGGGTCAGATTTGCCTGTGCGGTTCGCGCGTGTTCGTCGAGCGCTCTGCTTACAAAGATTTCGTTGATCGCTTTATCGACACGGCGTCCCAACTAAAAATGGGCGATCCGCTCAACGAAAAAACTGAGCAAGGCGCGATAGTGAACACGGCACAGCTCGATAAAGTCAAGTTCTATGTCGATCTCGCTCAAAAAGAGGGCGGCAAAATCGCGCTCGGCGGTTCCGCACCGCAATCGCCTAACGAGCGATGTCGTGATGGATATTTCTTCCAGCCAACTGTGATTACCGATTTGCCGGTCTCATGCCGCACAAATCGCGAGGAGATTTTTGGTCCGGTTATCACGATCACACCCTTCGATAACGAAGAAGAAGTGATCAATTACGCCAATGACTGTGATTACGGCCTGGCCTCAAGCGTCTGGACACAAAACGTAAGCCGCGCCCACCGCGTTGCCGAACGAATCAACACCGGCACAGTCTGGGTGAATTGCTGGCTGTTGCGCGACCTGCGTGTTCCCTTCGGCGGCATGAAACAGAGCGGCGTCGGCCGCGAAGGCGGTACCGAGGCGCTAAACTTTTTCACAGAGGTTAAAAACATTTGTATAGCGAAATAAGCAATCTGGCGAAGCGCGGAGCCTGTCGCGCCGTAGCATTGGCGAAGGCGGAATTCTTCACCGAACCGAAAAACGTCTGCATCGCGAAATAGTTGCTCCTGGATCGACAATTGCCGATGGTCGGTCATGTGTCGAAACATCAAAACGCTGCATAATTTTGATCCGCCCGCGACGAGAGACGAAATTCGCGCATCGTCGCTGCAATTTGTCCGGAAACTTTGCGGATTCACCGAACCATCGCACGCGAACGAAGCCGCATTCAATCGAGCCGTGGAGGACGTGACACACGTCGCACAGCATTTACTCGATTCGTTAGTGACGAATGCGCCGCCGCGTGATCGCGAAGTTCAAAGGATGAAAGCGCGAGCGCGCTCGGAGAAACGTTTTGGCGCGAGCAATGGCGCCGTTGTAGCCGCGCATAGCGATCACTAAGCCCGGTGGCGAATGAACAAGCTCATTCGCGGCAGTTGTCTGTGCGGCGGCGTGCGCTTTGAAGTGGGTCCGCCTTTCCTTCAAGCCAGCCATTGTCATTGCGATCGCTGCCGCAAGCACTCCGGGACCGCTGTATGCACGCAAGCACGTGTGCGACGGGAACAGTTCCGCCTGTTGCAAGGCGAAGAGCTGATTAAGGTGTACGGAAAGGGCGAGGGTGCGGTTAAGGCGTTCTGTATCAACTGCGGCTCCAGTTTGTTCGGCGGTGATTGGCCGGACGGACCGCAGGTGTCGATTCGCATGGGCGCGTTCGATGATGATCCAGGAATTCGGCCGCAATTTCATACTTTTGTCGATGATCGCGCGCCGTGGGACACCATCACCGATAACCTTCCGCAATATTCTGAAAGGCGGACATGATTTGATCTGTGCATCGAAATAATCCGTTTTCATCCGCGTAATCCGCGGTTAGAAAAATTCATGAGCGAATCATTCGAAAGCACCCGCGCGCCGGAACCGGTGGGCGCGTTCCCGCATGCGAAGCGCGTGGGCGATTTCCTCTTCCTTTCAGGGATCGGGCCGCGGGTGCGCGGCAGCAAAGAAATTCCCGGCGTCACGGTCGATTCTGCCGGCAATGTCGTCAGTTACGATATCGAAACGCAGTGTCGTGCGGTATTCGAAAACATAGGGCTTGTGCTCGAGGACGCTGGCGCGACATGGCAGGACATCATCGATGTCACTGTGTTTCTCACCAACATGAAAAAAGATTTTTTAACCTACAACCGCATTTACGCCGAATATTTTGCCGGGCCTGGCAAACCAAATCCAACCCGCACCACGATCGAGGTTGGTGCGCTGCCTACGCCAATCGCGATCGAGCTCAAAGTGATTGCAGCGGTGGGATAAACGCTAGCTCTCGTGCTTGTCATTCCGAGCGAAGTCGAGGAATCTCTCGCATTCTCGTCCAGATTCGAGGTTGGATCGTTGGGCGTTCGGCGTTTCTGTAAAGGCAGCTACGGTTAGTCGGAGCAACGCCATGCCATTTCAAATCCTTGGCACCGATCACACCGGCATCACCGTGTCCAACCTTGAACGATCGCTCGCGTTCTGGCGTGATGTTCTCGGATTCGAGTTTTCGCACACTGCGCATCAAACCGGCGCGATGGCCAGGGAAATCACTGGAGTCGCAGGTGCTGAGATCGAGCTCGCGGTTCTAAAAACGCCGGGTGGTCACAAGATCGAGTTGCTCGAGTATGTCGCGCCGCCGGGTCGGAAAAAACGCACCGATCTTCGTCCATGCGACGTTGGATCTGCGCATGTTGCGTTGCTCGTCGATAATCTCGATGTGGTCCTCGAAAGGATCGCAGCAGCCGGTTGGAAAACCGCCGGCAAACCGCAAACTCTCAAGAGCGGTCCGAACACCGGGAAGCGGGTCGTCTACATGCGCGATCCCGACGGAACGACTATCGAGTTCATGCAGCAGCCGAAAAGAGATTCATCCACAGATTCCGCCGATTGACACAGATTTCAAAGACAAGTCGCTCTTAGTCGTGGATTCTTTTGAATCTGCGAAATCTGCGTAATCTGCGTTTAATGACTTTTTCTGCTGACGACAAATTTGCTCTTCAACTCGATGCCGAGGATCCACTTCGCGATTTCCGTGAAGAATTTTATTTTCCGCTTGGGAAAGACGGCAAGCCCGTAATCTATTTCGCGGGCAATTCGTTAGGCCTGATGCCGAAATCGGCGATGCAAGTCGTCGACGAGGAACTGGACAACTGGGCGACCCTTGGAGTCGACGCACATCACGCGACGGGAACGCCTTGGTATTCGTATCACGAGGCTGTGCGCGAACCAACCGCGCGTCTCCTTGGTGCCAAACCAATCGAAGTGATCTGCATGAATAGCCTCACGGTGAACCTTCACATGATGATGGCGACCTTTTATCGACCGACGACGTCGCGCTTCAAAATCATGATGGAAGAGCCGGCGTTTCCTTCCGACACTTATGCGATCAAGACCCAAATTGGGCACCACGGACTTGATCCCAAGGATACCCTCATTCTCGCGCGGCCGCGCAAAGGCGAGTTCACAATTACAACCTTAGATATTGTTAATCTCATCGACAAACATGCTGATCAACTTGCGATGGTGATGTTCGCCGGCGTGAACTTTTTCACGGGTCAGTTGTTCGACATCGAAAAAATCACGGCGGCGGCGCACAACCGGGGAATCACCGTTGGGTTCGATCTTGCGCACGCGATCGGCAACGTCCCGCTCTCGCTTCATGATTGGAACGTCGATTTCGCGGTCTGGTGCTCTTACAAATATCTCAACGCCGGCCCCGGCGCAGTCGCAGGCGCATTCGTGCACGAGCGTCATGCGACTAACACTAGCCTGCCACGTCTGGCGGGCTGGTTCGGAAACGATCCGAATACACGATTCCGCCTTCACCTCGAGCCGGACTTCATCCCAGTTCCTTCGGCTGATGGATGGCAGATCAGCAACCCGCCGATTTTCTCAATGGCGCCGTTGCGCGCATCACTTGCGATCTTCGATGAGGCCGGCGGGATGGACGCGCTGCGCGGGAAATCAATTAGACTTACCAGCTATCTCCAATTTCTTCTGAATCAGAACGCCTCGAAACGATTTACAGTTATCACACCGAAGTCGCCGCACGAGCGCGGTTGTCAGTTGTCGATCCTGGCGCACGAGGATCCGAAGAAATTGCACAACGAGCTTATCGCTGCGGATGTGAAA
>QHNR01000027.1 GCA_003218475.1 Verrucomicrobiota bacterium
AGAAGGCAAAATGGCAACAGATCGCGATCGAAGCCGCCAAACAATGTGGCCAAAATTGGCTGCCGCAAGTGAACGCGCCGCGAAAGCTGAAGGATTTCTTTTCCGACGCCGGCAATTTCGATCTTCGTTTGATCGGGTCACTCCAACCCGACGCCATTCACTTTAAAAAAATTCTCGGCGATTACACCGACCAGCATCGAGATCGGCCGAAAAGTGTTTTGATGTTAGTGGGGCCGGAAGGCGATTTCACGCCGGCTGAGCTCGCGCTTGCGAAAACGCATGGCTGTCTGCCGATCACGCTCGGACCGATTATCCTCCGCGTCGAAACAGCCGCGATCTATTGTCTCAGCGTCCTATCGTACGAGCTGATGTGACTAGCGCTCGCGTTCTTCTTGCCACGCCGGAGCCTCTCTCAACCCGCCGCAGCTTTATGCGAAGGCTGGTCGGCGAATGGAGCGAGTGGGGGCGAGCGACATGGCCGGCAAAGCCCGCAAGGGTAGCGGTCGAGCGCAGCGGGAGCTGCCGAGATACAAGGCGGGTCTTACGAACTGATGTGACGATTATTTTTTACCGGCACGCGTGCTTTCTAATTCCAGAGTCACTTTCGAATTGAGCCGGTAACTCGTGATCCTTCCATTCTCGACTGCCGCGGCCATCTCCTTGACGTAGAGCGAGCGAATATTGCGCAGGGTCCTGCTCGCTTCTCTGAGTGCGTTTTGCGCGGCGTCCTCCCAACTTTTCGGCGATTCCGAGAGCAACTCGATGACTTTTACGACTTTTGCCATGATGTGATTCCTCCGTCGTTCCGTTTAAGGATCGCATCCCGCGAAGCGAACGGTTCTATCCGCCGCGCTCGCTAGTAGATGTAAGGCTGAGCTAATTCGAACGCATTTTGAATTAACTCAAGCCGCGGATCGCCCTCATCCGGCAATAAAACTTCCACGACATCAAAACGAAAATCGAGATCCGGATTGTCGAGCAAACGCAGCCAGGCAAGACCGCCTTTCGAGACCCGTAATTGCTTTTGTCGATTGACTGCTTCGATCGGGCGGCCAAAATCTTCGCCACCGCGCGTTTTTACTTCGACAAAAACGAGTGTTTCTCTGTCGCGGCAGACGATGTCGATCTCGCCGCCGGTCGGGTCGCGAAAATTGCGGTAAAGAATTTTGTAGCCGTGATTCCGCAAGAATCGGCAAGCCAACTTCTCGCCGCGCACGCCGCGACGGAGATGTTCAGGCAATTCCTTCGAGCGCGAGAAGCGGTTGCGCCACCGGCTCGAAAGAGCGGCGATGGATCGGACAGGGTCCAAATTCATGAAGTCTGGTGAGGTGGAGTTCGGTGGTGTAGCCCTTGTGCTGGGCGAAGCAATATTCCGGAAATTGGGCGCAGAAGTCACGCATCATCCGGTCGCGTGTGACCTTGGCGATCACGCTGGCGGCCGCAATGCTCAAACTGTAGCAGTCGCCGTCGATGATGGCCGTCTGCGGAAATGGGAATGGAAAAACCGGAAGACCGTCGATCAGGACGTGATCTGGCGGCATTGCGAGCGCCGCGAGAGCCATGCGCATCGCCTCATGCGTTGCGCGCAAAATATTGATCCGATCGATTTCAATGTGGTCGACAATACCAATTGCCCAGGTGATCTCGGTATTCGAAACCAACTCATCGTAAATTGTCTCGCGCAGTTCCGGAGCGAGTTGTTTCGAATCATTTAGTTTTCGGTGGCGAAATTTTTCCGGCAAGACCGCCGCTGCGGCCACAACGGGTCCGGCTAGGGCACCGCGACCGGCCTCATCGATTCCCGCGATTCGAATGACGCCGGCGGTGCGCAGTTTCTTTTCGTAACGAAATCCGCAGCGCCGATACATCGGCGGAAAATACTGAAAAACTGAAACGCGGAAAAGCTGAAAAACGCCAGTCCGGCTCGGACTTTCAGCTATTGAGTTTTTATTCCCGAACTGTGGTCGCTTCTTTGCCTTTGCGCCGCCGGAGATAATTCAATTTCGCGCGGCGGGCTTTGCCTTCGGTCTCGATTTCGATCTTTGCGATCCGCGGTGAGTTGAGCGGGAAAACCCGTTCGACCCCCTCGCCGTACGAAATGCGCCGCACAGTGAACGTTTCATTTAAACCTCGGCCTTTGCGTCCGATCACGATACCGGCAAAAATTTGAATCCGCTCCTTATCCCCTTCGACGACGCGGGTGTGAACGCGAATGCTGTCGCCAACCTTGAAACTCTTGGCATCGCCCTTCTGCTGCTCTTTTTCGATGAGATCGATAATGCGATTCATAAAATCGGGATTCCAAGGGTATGCGAAGGCTGGTTGGCGGAGGCGGGCGTTCAGTTTGCTCCAAGCCCGGCAAAAAGCAAGTTCGTGCGTGTTTGGGTAGTGTCCTAATCTGAGAATCAGCAATCCGAGGAAAACACCCAAGATGCCACAAAAGGCGTCCAAATATCGATTCAAAGTCGCAAGCTGATAGCCAAACAGAGCGGTTGCTGCCAACAACGCGCTAGATGCCAGCATCATGTAGGCTGCAAATTTCCTCATGATTTCCGCGCTTTGCTCGCAATCGCCACTTTGACGGCGCTCTGTGGCGAATTAACAGGGTGCATTCCGAGTACTACCTTTGCCTTGTCTTTGTTCCATTCTCGATATGACCAGCCGTAAGCGCGTTTCGCTTTGGGATGGTCAATAAGATCGAAGACTTCGACCGTCCCTTTCCACGCGATTTTACCCTCAAATCTATCTGTCACTTTTACGGATTTGATGTGCTTTGAATCGCAGCGGAGCGTTGCCTTAATCGCGTCTTGAATCAGGGAAATATCGTTAACTGGCATTGACTAAATCAGACACCGTCCATGCGCTCTTTTCAATCCCTGCTTCCATCGCGGGCGTGCAACGCAGCGAGCCGTGCGTTTTGACGAAATTGTAATAGGCAAGGTGCAACGCAATCGCCGCTTTGAAATTGTCCAATTTCTTGCTGAATGCGAGCGTCAACCTAGCGAGGCGCTTGCAGTGCGTCCGCACGGTCAGATTCGCTCTCTCGATGTATGACGTGCAAACCTTATTTGGATTCGGGTCGCCAGTCACCGCCGTTTTGTAAACAGCAACCAATTCTGCCGGGCTATACTTACGTTGATCTTCTCTGTTTGGGGATGCGTATTCCTTTACAATTTGCGCGTAGTCGATTTCAGCCCCGAACGCGCGTTCAACTGCATCCGCATATGCGACGAGAGCATCCGTCGAAAGCTGAATCCGGTTTTTCAATCGCCCGGCCAAATCTTCCATGAAAACAGTGGCGTGATAGTGATCGCGTCGTCCAACGAGAAAAGTCGGCATCAACTTTGATATCGGGTCAATACTTAGAAACGTCCAACAGTCCCCATATCCTGCGCTTCGATCTGCTTTCGTTGTGCGGACCTGCTTCTTGTTTATTATGCCCCAGATTTCGTCCACCTCGACCCGCGTACAATCGAGGTTACGCATTTTCTCATCGAGAATTTGCTTACAGGCTGAGCCAACGCGGACGCCTAAACGCATGATTGTGTCTCGATGAATTCCGGTAAGCCGCTCTATTGATCGGATGCTCGAACCCTCCGCAAGACTGCCAATCACGATCTGCTGTTTTTCTTTGGTCAGGGTGTTCATAAAAGTTTGATTTACGAATTATTGTGCTACATTAATTCTGTGCCGTCACATATTTTTTGTGCCACATAAAAGAAAATTGAAGAAACGTCGGGGTCGCCCGAAATTCCCTAGGGGAAAAGCGAAATATGAAACATTACGCGTTCGCGTTTCGCGCGAGGAATCGGAGATTTTTCATCTCAAAGCTAAGCGATCTAATACTGCATTTCCGGCCTGGGTCAGGAAAACGTTGACAGAAGCCCCGTGAAGGTATATTATGTGCTACATAAAAGATGGAGCGGACGGGTTTGGACCCGCACTGCGAGGTGTAAATCCACGCCGGTTCTACTTAAACCTACCGCCCCAAGTTTTATGTAATAAATGGTGCCCCGGCGCCTGATCGGAGGGGTTGGAAGCCTCCCGGTGTCGATTTGGAGTCCAACACCTTCGGTCGCCAGGGTCTTTGGTATTGCCCCGAGTGTTTACACCACTGCGGGGCAAATTTTTTGAAAATGGCTAGGCTCGTTCATAAATTGTCGGGCGACGGCCTTTTCCGGGCCTTCTGACCCTAATAATGGGGTGATTCTCGTCTCTTAAACGATTCACGATATTTGTCACAGATTCGATCGTCATATCAGTATTACCGTGATTAATCAGGTATTGGTATATATCTCTGATAACAAACGACTTAGGCATTATGCCGATTGAACTACGGACGAGCCGTGTTTTATGTCCAAAGCCCGGCTCTACGGTTAATGGAGTCCGAGTGCGATGCCTTGCCGTAGTTATAATTGGGGTGTGCGCTGGAGGTATAGATTGACCGTTGCGCTGTAAGTCCTTCTCCACCAACTCATAAGCCTTGAAAAGCTCCTCTTTTTGGCGAATTTCTTCTCTCAATTTCTCTTTATTGCTGGCGATTTGCTCTATGGATAGCGGCGCGCTCATGCCCTAATATGGGCAGATGCCACAATTAATGCAAAAGAAAAATGCCCTAATTAGGAAAATATTTTGGGGTCGATTATCAGCGCCCGAAATTAGGACACTACCCGCGTTTGTGATTGTCGATCCAACGAATTATAATCGGCACTTGCCGCGCCCGTAGCTCAACTGGATAGAGCGTTAGCCTCCGGAGCTAAAGGTTGTGGGTTCGACCCCCGCCGGGCGCAAAATGCGTGGCTGCAGTGTACCTTCACGGAATATTTGAGTATTTTTTCGGGATCGGGACCGCTTTCCAACAAGCGTGTAAGGTTTCAATTGGCGAATTAACCATATGCATGCGCAAGCTCAGCTTCGCTGAAGCGCGGGCGGTTCGACTGTAGGACGATGGTCCTAGGCGGTGCGGTTCGAAAATGGCTAACGGCCGATGAGAGGAACGTACTTTATGGGCGCATCGGGATCGCTACTTCACCAAAGCCCAGGGAAAATGCGGTAGCGTACCAACGCCAAGTACGCCGGCCACGCGGCATGTTGAGAGAG
>QHNR01000167.1 GCA_003218475.1 Verrucomicrobiota bacterium
GTCGACGACGATTCGAAGATCCCGATGGAGGTTGGGTGTGCAGCACGCGGTGGTGGCGAGCCAACCATCCCCCTTGAGGGGAGGCTTGATCACGGTGGCGGGGCGGCGATTGATCGCGACCTCGGGGCCGTCGATCACGGGCGGGTCCACGAACACCGCAGTCGATGTGCCCGCCGGAACGCTGTAGGCGAGCCGGTGCGTCACCCGTTCCGGCGCAGTGCCGGGCGGCACGATCAGATCGACGTCGACCGAGACCGCCGCCGACGCGGGGATCTCCGCCACCGGCTTTTTGTCCAGGAGGGTCTGGGTCGCGGCGACGAGCACCGGCCCGTCGATCCGCGTGAGCTCCTTCGCAGCGGGATCGAGTACCGTCAGGCTCGTCAGTGTGACCGGTTGCTCGACCGCGTTGACGACGAGCAGCTCGTACTCGACATGGTCCTTGCCGTCGTCGCCGCGGACAACCTGGGCTTCGTGAATCGGACTGACCAAGAGCGCAGTTGGCCGGCCACGCTCCTGCTTGGCTGGCCGTCCGTACGCAGCGAGCGCGAGGGCCAAGACAGTGGCCATAAGGATAAAGATGCGCATCTCGCAATCTCCCTTGCTGTCGGCTGGGAGCCCGCCGATCCGGTCTTTTGGCTCATCAATCAGTACCATACTGTGAACGCAACGTCGTCTGTGCTTTGGTCGGACTTCGCCATGGCGCATAAGGTCTAACGAGAACAAGCTGAGCGACCGCCGCCGAAACGGAGCTTCGCCTCGACTGAAATGGTTTTAATCATCTGAAATATGAATCTTACGTCGGGCGGCGATTCGCTCCAGCGGATGGTTAGATCGCACGGCTACGAAATCTCGCTGATACGGCATAAGAGCCATACGCAACGGCTGCTCCAAGCGAAAGGGCTGACAACACGAGAAGTGTGCCATGCCGGTGGGAAAATGGAACGAATGGGTGATTCGCAGTGTAATCTGCTCGGCCCGCAGCGTAATCGAATGACGCGCCAGCATCGAGGGCGCTGTCGACTGCAATGATCTCTCGAACATAGGCGGTCACGCAGAACAATGGAACAACCAGCAGCGCGAGCAAAATCAACACGTGTGTCTTCACGATGAGCGAATGCGATCTAACGAGAACAAGCTGAGCCACCGCTGGCGGCGGCGAGCGTGGCAAATTGAGGCAACTGTTTCATAAAATCAAATGTGCGCATCGCGACGGCCAGCGGTTGGCTCCAGCGCTTGGTTAGGCGACTTCATTTTCGAGAGGAGAGAAGCCGTTCGAGGTTCTGTTCCATTGGCGACCAATCACTTGGATTAGCGCGACAGGCATGGCGATAATCGACAAGTTCGGGAATCAACATGTCCAGTATCTTGTGCTCTGCGTGGGGATCGTAAAGGAGAAGGGTGGCGTCCATGAATGCGTGAATCTCGATTCGACGTATCGCACCGTCCGGTATCTCCGGCCCTGAACCTTTTGAGTGCGGTGAAGTTACTCTCAAAGTCGCCGTCGATCATGGCGAATGTCACACGGCGCTGTCGCTGCTCACCAACCCGATAGCCAGCTAAGCCACACACCAAACCTGTCAGAATGATGGGAAGGATCACGCGGAGAAGTTTCAAAGGGTTTGTTTCAGACTGCACGTCGTAGTCGCCTAACGAGAACAAGCTGAGCGATCGCTGCCGGCAGCGAGCTTGGCTGCAACTGAAACGGTTTTAATCATGCGAAACACAACGTCACGCCGGGCAGCGATTCGCTCCAGCGCTTGGTTAGACGCATTACGTAGTAACTTCACTGTGGCGCCTTACTAAGCTCTTCTCTCAATACGCTCGACTTTGGCTTGGTGGCTTCGATGAACTCAAGAATCTTTTGCCGCTGCGGAGCGTCCAACTGCCATGGACGGTGGTAAAAACTCGCGACCTCATGTGCCAACATCGACTTCGCGTGCTCGGTATCGCCAGCTTCGAGCTTTGTAAGCACGGCTAGGCTGAGCATGCAACTGTATTCCTGTCCGTGCTCGAGGGTAGTCATGTGCTCAGGGATCGCTGCTCGAAGGACTCGCATGTAAAGTGAAGCCATCACCGATGCACCAATCGCCGCGCCGACGACGGCAGCTGCGAACCACGCGAGGTAACGTTTCATGCGTCTAACGAGACAAAGATGAGCTGCGGCGAGCGAGGGCGCGCGTCGCAGCAGGATGAGGAAAGGAAGTCATGAGAAACTAGATATAACGCCGGCTCGCCGTCAGCTCCATCGATTGGTTAGGCCTTTCGATTCTCAGAAGGTAATGCACGCGATATCGCCCAACCTACGACAAGAGCAATGACCAGTGCCACGAAGCACTCGAACGCCAGAAAGAAGGCACCGAGGATTGCAGTGGATGAGGTGCTCGTGAAGATATCAATGTAGCCTGGAATAAAGACGATAAGGATGCCGGCCAAGCCGCTGAGAGCCACGCATCGCATGCGCGGTGGTGGCAGGCGATGTCCGGCCCATGCACAGGCCGCAGAAAGGGCGGCAAACGGGACAAGGCTGGTAGATATGAGAAAAAGCACGATAAACAGACCGCGGCCAGTGATGAACACACGCGGTGTGAGCGCGATGCAAGCTACGGCGATGATCGGAGCCAGAAAGCCGAGGGCAAGAGGCAATAAGGCCCAAAGTCTTCGTTCGTTGCGCGGGGTCATAGGCCTAACGAGGAGGAGCTGAGCCACCGCTGGCGGCGGCGAGCTTTGCTTTCACTTCATCCTTCATAAATCATCCTTCAACTTTTCAGTACGGCGGCCAGCGGTTGGCTCCAGCGATTGGTTAGGTCTGTTTTGGATGTTAGCCTCTCTTGGCGAGACGGTGAAACGAGAATCCGAATGCAATAAGAGCGATGCCGCAAGCCGCCGCCATGGGGTGAACAACGCGCATGCGTGGGTATAGGATGTAGCCGTAAATTCCGACTGCAACGAATATAGCGCCGAGGATGTAGAGGTAGTATGCAGTGATACGAGCGCCCTGAATGTTTTTGGTGAGAACGAGTTTGATGGCGCGATCAGCCTTCGCGAGTGCATCTGCGCATGCTTCGGAGCAGGCTATACGCGGGGATGAGCTAGCGCGCTCGCACTGGGGACACAGAGCGCGTCCGCAGTAAGTGCAGACGGCTGTTGCTTCGCTGCTGTGTGTTTCGCATTTCATCGCGCGCGTGGAGACCTAACGAGAAAAAGCTCAGCCGCGGCCACCGGGAGCGCGGCCGAAAATCTCCAGAACTGTCTTAGTCATATGGAACGTAAACGCGCAGCGGATAGCCGTCGGCTGCAGCGATTTGTTAGGCCGTTGGTTTTGCAAGATACCGTTCACGAGAGGACGAAAAGTAGAATACAAGATATCCGAGTGAAGCAGCGATACCTAAAATATCAAAGGCCAGCACTGGGATACTAAGCGAGCCGTACCCGCCGCGCTTCGAGATGAAGACGCCCTGAATGACGATGGTCACGACGCTCAGAATCGCGCACAATCGCGCTGCACGGCGATGGCGGGTCCAAGCACGGGCGGCAATGAAGATAAAGGCGGCGTAGATCACAGGCACGATGAACACCGCTGGCGTCCGCTCATAGAAAAGGCTCAAGAGGGCGTGCCCCACGTGAGAGAGAATCCAAACGCCCAGAATGATGTGGATGTGCTTTTCCATGATACGCGAGCGGTCTAACGAGAACAAGATGAGCCACCGCGCGAATTACGAGTGGCTTTCATAAGCGGATAAATCTGGGCGTACGGACGGTTCGCGGTTGGCTCCATCGCCTGGTTAGACCTGTACGGTGCCGTCATGTCCTGTGCGCAAGCCAAAACCCAAATTGAACCAACAACAACAACGAAAATATTCCCCACGCGACATTGAGCAGATAGAACGCGACTCGCTTCGGACGCGTGCAAGATGATCTATAAACCGCGACAACTGCGAAGATGGCCGCACCAGGTCCAACGTAGGTCATCAACGCGAATATTCGATTGAACGTCATCTGCATGTCGTGCGCATATGGATGGTAGCTATTCGGTGGGAGGGCAAAAACAAATGCCCAACTCAGCATCCAAGAGATAATTCCAACTGTTGCCGGAAGGCTCAATAGCAGAATCGACTTCATAGGTCTAACGAGACGGAGCTGAGCCACCACTGGTGGCGCCGAGCGCGCCAATCATCGAGAAGCGTTTCATAAAATTAAATCTGGTCATCACAACGGCCAGTGGTTGGGTCCAGCGATTGGTTAGACCGCACCGAATTTCCTCTCAGGATACATCTCCACAATCTTCGTCCCAACTCTATCAAGATCGTCGGAGTGAATGAATAGTTCATGACCCTCATGTGGCTTGGCAGCAGTCGGATCCCAAGCCGTCCAAGCTCTGAGTCGCTCCTCCTCCTGTTCCTCACGAATGAATTCGTACCTGACCCCCAAACTCTCGAGCAGATGAGAGATGCGCGCGGCCTGCGCCGCTGAATACACGCCAAAGTAGGTTGAGTGGCGGTTGTAATCGTCGTCGGAAAGAGGCATGGCTGTCTAGGTCTAACGAGAAAGAGATGAGCCACCGCTGGCGGCGGCGAGCTTTGATTTCACTTCATCCTTCATAAGTCATCCTTCAGCCTTTCAGTACGACGGCCAGCGGTTGGCTCCAGCGATTGGTTAGACGTAAAATGTGAAAAGCTCACCGGCCCGGAAGAAATGACGCTTCTTTGGTCTTGTCATCAATATGGATAGAAAAATGGTTGCCCACAGTCGTCATACCATTCTTATCGGGCTTGTGATCGTAAATAATGATCCACTCGCCGATTTCCGGATGGAAGCCCGGTTTGAACCGAGTGTAATTGCTAAGTCGATAGCCCTCTTTCTTGGCGTGAGCATCCTCAAGCGCAATCACTTCGGCCGAGGTCAACTGAGGTTTGGCGTCCGCAGCTGCGACTGATGTGAGCAGCGAGAGGGCAGTCACAGCAAGGAGGCTCAGTGTAGCAATGCGCACTACGTCTAACGAGAAAGAGATAAGCCACGGCAGGGTGTCGTGGCAAACACGCTGAAGTTATTTCGCAATGGGGCCGCCTGGCCGAGTGCTCTTTGTTTTACGCTGTTTGGCTTCATCGATTGGTTAGATGACTTGTGTTCAACGAAGTGAAGATGTCGCATGAATCATCCGAAAAGAAAAAGACTTACGAAAGCCAAAGAGGCCACAGCAAGAACAAGCGCCAGAATGCTGAGCCAGGATTTGAGACCGCGAAACGCGAGAAGGATGGCCACCGCGTAAGGAGCCGCAAACAGCCAAAGGGAGTTCCACCACGCTGCGGCGCGAGACGTGAAGCAAAGAGCGAACCAAAGCCAACCCGCGAATATAAGGCCAAGAGCTACGGCTCCGAAACTCCAAGGTCGTGACGACGAGGCGGGAACTGTCATCTAACGAGACGGAGCTGAGCCACCGCTGGCGGCGGCGAGCTTTGCTGCGCAGTTGAATGTTGAAGTCATCTGAAAACTAGACATCTGAACGGTCAGTGGTTGGCTCCAGCGATTGGTTAGATGGTTGGCGTGTCTGCACGGGCGGCATTGCGCGATCATTTTCGCCTGTGCCGCTGCGAAAACAGAACGCCTACAATAAATCCCACGAGAACTCCAGCAGGCCCAGTAATAAAGATTCCGAGCAGTGGACCTTGATTTGCTTGCGGTGTGAAAATGATTGGGCCAATAAACCCTGCGAGAAAACTCGGGAAGCCAATGATGACAGCACCCGCGACGCCGTAAGCGAACGCGGTGCCCCATCCGGCTGCTTCGTCACGTGGCATACCATCTAACGAGACGGAGCTGAGCCACCGCTGGCGGCGGCGAGCGTGGCAAACTGCGGGAACTGTTTCATAAAATCAAATCTGCGCATCGGGACGGCCAGCGGTTGGCTCGAGCGATTGGTTAGGCCGAATTGCATCACAACTTCTTTCCGATAATCGAGCTAAATGGAATCGGCCCGAAACGGCGGCTGTCGAAGGCGTTGAAGCGATTGTCGCCCATGACAAACAAATGATCGGGCGGAACGGAGACGGAGACATCGGGCGGGCGCTCCGATGCCGAGGGATCGAATGCAATCTCGTACGAGACATTCCCAATGCTCTCGCGAAACACGGACTTACCGTTCGCGTCAGCCAGCCGTTCGCGAACGGCTGGTTGACCATTGAGGATCAGCGACTCGCCCGAGGTTTGTACTGCATCTCCAGGCAAACCAATAACGCGCCAAATATAGTTGTATCGTTGCCCGTTTTGCTCGCGCACGAATACGATTACGTCACCACGCTTCACGGCGGAAATATCGGAATAAGGTCGTCTGATCGTGAAGAGGACGCTGCCGGCAGGCAGCGTGGGATACATACCGTTTTGCGGAATTCGGTAGTAGCCGACGAACAACGCCTTCACCGCGAAAAGCATCAGCACGACAATCAGCACGCTCCAGGCAACGATCTTCATAGCGCCAAGGCCTAACGAGACTCAAGATCAGCGACCGCGCGAGCGAGAAGTGACGTTCGCATAACTGTGAAAGCTAGGTATAAGGACGGTCCGCGGTTCGCTGCATCGCATGGTTAGACAGTGTGGATTTCTGATCAGTGTTTAGTTAGAAAGTTGATAGTTGCTTGTCCACATCTTTCTGGGTTCTCAAGCCACATATCATGAGTGGCACCGGGGATCGTGACCTGCTTCGCATTAGGCAGCAGGTGATTCAAAGCGTCGTTGATCATTCGCAACGGAGCCAGAGTTTTCTCACCAGTAATCAGCAATATCGGAAGCTTGAGGCCTACTACGGCGTCGCGGCTTAGCATTGGAAACGCATCTCGCGAGGTGGTGAGAGCCTTCCATTCGCGGATGTTGTCCATGAGGGGCTGCCTGAACCCTGTCGGCAACTGATCGTATGATCCTATGCCGCTGAAATAATCGCACGTGATCCGCAGCGCCGCCTCGGGATCGTCTCGTCGAAATCCTTCCCCCGCTGGTCTCCACATCGTTTGCATAAATTTGTCCAGTTCGGTCTGCCCTCCCGAAATTTCGGACAGCCATCCTAAAATGGGAGGCTCTGCCATCGTCAAACTGCGCACCCGCTTCGGATGTTCCGTTGCAAAGAACAGCGCCGTTAGGGGGCCATAGGAGTATCCAACGATATGGACGCGTTCCAGTTTGAGCGCGTCGAGCAGTGCGGCGAGGTCCCGAGCTTCAACAGTCGCTGAGTGATCGGGAATCTCGGCGTTGTTATTGGGATAGTTGTAGCGCCTGCTATAGGCGATCACCCGGTAATGGCTACTGATACGTTCGATCTGCGGGTTCCACTCCCGATAGTCGCCGAGCCCGCCGTGAATTAGAACTACCGGGATGCCGCTGCCTTTGTCGAGGTAATGAAGCTCCACTCCATTAACCCGAACTTTTTTTATCAAAGCCGAGAATCGCTCTCCGTCACCTTGGTGGGCGACACGTCCCGTCGATAGAAACAAAAGCAAGAGCAGAAGCAGAGAACCCACTAGTTGGCGCGTATGTAACTTCAAGCTCATCCTAACTGCATCTCGCGGTTTACCGCTCAAATTAGGTCTAACGAGAGACAAGATCAGTGACCGCGCCCGGGAGCGCGAGTTGCTGCATGTTGGACGAACTAATTCTACGAAAGCTACGCATCGGAGCGGGGCGCGGTTCGCTGCATCGCCTGGTTAGGCCTGTTCGTGTGGCTAGATGCTGAACTGGTGCGAACTGATAACGCGTGATCAAGTGTGTCGATCGCCAAGCTGATGTCGTAAGCCAGTGCCTTATCACGTAAAGTGCCCTCCTCCTGAGTCTGCCGCAGTGCGATGCGTAACTCGCCAAAGAGCTCGGTGGACGTGGTCCACGCCACCTTGTGGATGAGCGTGTGAAGTCGCTCCGCGTCTGAGGTGAACCCATGCAGCCGCAGACGCTCGGCGATGCGATCGACGAACGTGTAGAATTCGTCGTTGCTGGCAAACTGCCGATTTCGGCGCGCGCTCAGCATAGGCCTAACGAGAAAGAGCTGAGCCACCGCTGGCGGCGGCGAGCTTTGCTTTCACTTTATCCTTCATCATTCATCCTTCAGCCTTTCAGTACGACGGCCAGCGGTTGGCTCGAGCCATTGGTTAGGCGTCATTCTCCGTTGGGTTTGGCGTCAAACTCTTTCCGTTTGTTCTCCATCCATTTGGTCATTGCGTCCGGAGATTGCATGAGGTCTTTCATTTTATTCATTGCTTCGAGGTGTGCTTCGTCGCCCTTTTGAAACATTTCCATGCCATGTTTTTTGCTCATCTCAGCTATC
Organism: Verrucomicrobiota bacterium; assembly: GCA_003218475.1. Lineage (GTDB taxonomy): Bacteria > Verrucomicrobiota > Verrucomicrobiia > Chthoniobacterales > UBA10450 > Udaeobacter. The sequence continues at coordinate 8,303 of QHNR01000167.1, forward strand.
TCCTCAAAAGTATTTGCGTGGAATTCCAAATCGCACGCCCCACCCAGTTCTTTGCAAGTCATTGTTTTCATATGTGTAGTTTCTTTTAATTATACGTTTATGGTTTGAATCCGACGCAAATGCAACGTAACGCCTAACGAAATAAAGCTTAACGACCGCCACCGGGAGCGAGCGTGGCTGGGAGTGAAACTGTTTTAATCATCTGAAAATGTAAACATGCGCCGGGTGGCGGTTCGCTCCAGCGCTTGGTTAGATGCTTCACTCGCCACCTCCTTCATCGAATGAATCCGGGAAGGTCATCCTCCCGTTTTTATCGAATCCGAAAGTCACGCCGGATGAGCCTCCGTGTCCATCAGTAGCGAACCCGGCGTAAACGCGACCGGGAATGAGCTTGTGCGGTTGAATTATCGTAGTAAAACCAGGAGGCGTAACTCCGTACTCGATCGGCTGTGTCAGACCACGGCCGCTCAAGATGGACCACATCGCCTTCCACCGGTCATCGGCGGTCCGCATAGAAACGGTGAATGACTGGATATCGGTCTTCGGACGTGTGGTCGAATCACCGTAAAACTGGAAGCGGATCGGCCCGCCCAATCGCCCGCTCGCCTTACAAACAAACGAGTATGACATCGCCTCAGCAGCGATGCCCGCGGACAGCAATAACATGACGGCAACGACGCGCATTAGCATCTAACGAGAAAGAGATAAGCCACCCAGCACTTTGAGAATTCGGCTGTG